>CANCPC010000027.1 GCA_947379965.1 Flavobacteriaceae bacterium
CATTGGCTGACATTGTTGTTAATCATTTTGATGAATTAAATTTCGAAAAAATATCAAACTATTAATTTCAATTATATATTAATTAACATTTACAATTGTTTGAATTTGTATTTTTGGAAAAAACAAATAAATTTTCTATTATGAAAAAAATAATTTTTATTGTAGTAATGACTATTGCTAATTATGCGATTGAAGCACAAATTAAGACTCCACAAATGAGTCCTAGATCCGTTTTGACACAAGTCGTTGGTCTGACGGATGTTGAGATTAATTATTCTAGACCAAGTGCTAGAGGAAGAGCAGTTATTGGTGATTTAGTTCCTTTTGGAAAATTATGGCGAACAGGTGCAAATGAGAATACCACTATTTCATTTAGTGATGATGTTATTATTGATGGTAAAACTTTACCAAAAGGAAAATATGCTATTTATACTACTCCAAAAGCTGAATCTTGGGAAGTTATATTCTATTCTAAAACGGATAATTGGGGAAATCCATCCTCTTGGGATGAATCAAAAGTGGTCATGAAAACGAATGTAAAATCCGAAACATTAGACAGAAATATTGAAAGTTTTACTATTGGAATTAGTAATTTAGATACCAATTCTGCTAGTTTAGAACTATCGTGGGAGAAAACATTAGTTGCTGTTAAATTTGAAGTGCCTACACAAAAAAATACAATCGCAAGTATTGAAAAAGTATTGTCCGGTCCATCTGCTGGAGATTATTTTTCATCTGCTCAATATTTTTTTCAATCGAATGGTGATATAGCTAAAGCAAGAAGTTATATAGATAAAGCTTTAGAAATGAATACCGATAAACCGTTTTATTATTACCGTTTAAAATCATTGATTCAAGCCAAACAAGGGGATAAAAAAGGAGCAATTGAAACCGCTAAATTATCTCTTGCCGCAGCAGAAATCGCAAAGAATCAAGATTATATAAAAATGAATAAGGATAGTATTGAAGCATGGAGTAAAAAATAATTACTTGAATTCATTATAAATAGCCTATTTAATTAATAGGTACTTTGAAAAGGGCTTGAGTCATCTAGCCCTTTTTCTACAGAAATTGGGTTCACTATTTAATAATGCTAGGATATATATATTACTAATTTATATTTATTATAATAGCTACATAGGTATAAAAATCATTCTGTTTTGAGCTCTTTTCTGAAAAGGATTATTTGCAAAAGAACTGACAAAGAAATGGTTAATAACGCACCAATAAAATTGAGCCATAGATAACCCAGTTTTTCATCCCCACTTTCATAGATATAAATGGTAAAATAATATATGATAAAAATTGTAATTTGGCTAATTATAGCACTATAAAATATAGCTTTTGCTTGTACGTATTTTATATAAAATCCTACCAAGAAAATTCCCAATACAGTTCCGTAAAAGATTGAACCTACAATATTTACTAACTGAATCAAATTTTCGAATAAGGTACCAATACTAGCAAAAAGTATGGCAATAATTCCCCAAAATAAAGTAAAAAATTTGGTTGCATTTACATAATGTTTCTCTGTTTTTTCTTCTTTTAAATTCCGTTTATAAATATCAATTGCTGTCGTTGATGCTAATGCATTCAGCCCTGAAGCCGTTGAGGACATTGCAGCTGAAATAATTACAGCGAGTAACAAACCAATAAGTCCTTTGGGTAAATAATTGAGAATAAAATGAAAAAACACATAATCTTTATCATTGGTCTCACTATTTTTATCTGCCTTTAGGATGATTTCTTTTGCACTTTCTCTTAAATCTTTTTCTTTACTCGATAATTCAATTAGTTCTTTTCGAAGTATAGGATTATCATAATCCTGATTCAACTGATCTATATATAATAGGTTTATTACCTTTTTGTCTTCTGAAAGGGCTTCTAGTTTTTTTTCTAAAATATGATATTCATTCTTATAAGCTGATTTTTCTACAGTTATTTTGTTATTTGGATTAAAATTCAAAGGAACTGGATTGAATTGAAAAAATACAAAAACCAAAACTCCTGTCAATAATATAAAGAATTGCATTGGTACTTTTAACAGTCCATTCATGATTAATCCCTTTTGGCTTTCTCGAACTGATTTTCCTGACAAATAGCGTCCCACTTGTGATTGATCGGTTCCAAAATAGGCTAGAGCCAAGAAAAAACCACCTGTAATTCCGCTCCAAATGGTATATTTTTCTTCAGGATCAAACGAAAAATTAACGATATTCATTTTGTCATTAGCACCAGCAATATGCAAAGCACTGCTAAAAGTCATATCATTAGGTAAATAATGCAAAATCAGAAAAAAGGTAATAATCATTCCAGACAGGATCACAAACATTTGTTGTTTTTGAGTAACATTTACTGCTTTTGTGCCTCCAGAAAATGTATAAATAATTACTAATATACCTATGATACTATTCATAATTGTCAGATTCCAACCTAATAATGCCGACAAGATTATAGCTGGTGCATAAATAGTGAGACCGGTACCCAGACCTCTTTGTACCAAGAAAAGAATAGCAGCTAGGGATCGGGTTTTTAAATCAAACCTTTTTTCTAAATATTCATAGGCTGTAAAAACCTTATATTTATGATAAATAGGGATAAAAGTGACGCAAATTACAACCATGGCAATGGGTAATCCAAAATAGAATTGCAAAAAACCCATTCCATCATGATAGGCTTGTCCAGGAGTCGAAAGAAAAGTGATCGCACTTGCTTGTGTAGCCATGACGGAGAGTCCTACGGTATGCCATGGCGTTTGGTTGTTGCCAAGAATATAATCCTCTACATTCTTGCTTCCACGAGTTTTCCAGACGCCATAAATGACGATGAAAAGTAGGGTTACGGTAAGTACAATCCAATCGATTAGTTGCATAGTCTAGGAATATAATTTCATTATTAGATAAAATATCAAAATATAAATGGCGTTCATAATAAGAACCCAACTATAATTTTTCTTCCAGATTTTGACTTTTTTTGTTTCCATAATTTTTGTTTTTTGCCTCGATAACACAATGCCGCAAATTTAAAATCATATATGGTATGTTCAGTCCCAAAATTAAGATAACATAATAGGCATAAAAACTTATTTTTCTATATGTCTTTATGGTATTATTTTTAATTTTTTTTACTTGATTTTTTTAGAGGAATTTTCTTTGTCGTTTTTAATGAAATTATATTTGCCAATAGTTTATAAGCTCCCGAAACGCCTTCGGGCAATTCTCTAAAAAAGCTCAATCCGGTATATACATAATACCCTTTTCCGTAAGGAGCAACTAGCAAAGCACCGTTTTTTGGAGTTTCGCCTTTATCATTCGATGATAAAATAGGAATAAAAGCTTTGTCAAATTCATTTGGATAATACAAGCCTTGTTCTTGTTTCCAACCTTCAAAATCCTTCGTGGTGATTGTATTTGGAAAATTCATTACAGTATGATTCGGGGCTAAAAATCGAACTTCAGCTTTTTCTTCGGAAACTCTATCTCCGGAAATTTTCATTGGGAATGGAGCAATATTAGGAGTAACAAAATCTCCAGGCATATTGTATTGCACGAGCATTGTTTTTCCATTTTTAACAAAATCAAAAAGAATATTTTGTTTTTTTGCCAAAGCTTTCACGACGTTATAGGCGCGTATTCCGGTCATGACAACATCTAAATTTTCTAACTTTTCGGGCGTAATTTCTTCAGGGAGAAGCATAATTACTTTGTACCCCATTTGAATCAATCCATTAGGAACTTCATCACCTGCCCCCATAATATAGCCAATTTTTTCGTTATTGGTTTGCAAATCAAAACGAATACATTTTGATTCAGCAGCTTT
This sequence comes from Flavobacteriaceae bacterium, assembly GCA_947379965.1. GTDB lineage: Bacteria > Bacteroidota > Bacteroidia > Flavobacteriales > Flavobacteriaceae > Flavobacterium. The sequence goes on from CANCPC010000027.1 coordinate 3,820, forward strand.
GAGAACTTGTTGTCTCGGAATATGATTGTATTCAATACGTATTTGATCTTTATCAAATTGCTTATTGTCAATAATAGCTATGCTTCTCGCAAAAGCCTCCTCAGGAAAATGAGGTGGAGTAACTTCAAAATTATAGGTTTTTTCGCTTCCTTTTTTTTCTAATGCAAAGGGAATTGATTTAGGAGAAACAATCCAACTATTTGGTAATTGGAGTTGTAAATCACCTTTTACACCCTCCTTTCCAGCTCTTATTTTTACAGATACGGTCTTGGATTTACTATCTTTAAAAAGCAATACTTTGTCTTCGATATTTGTTGTTATTTCAGGAACGATTTCTAAATTTGTATACATTTCGCCTCTCACATTGTCATTGTATTTATAAACGACAGTTCTTTCAAATGGAATTTGTATTCCGTTGATTTCAACATAAAAGACTACTTTTAGATCTCTTCCGGTTTCGGGTATTCCAATGTTTTTTTGATCCGATACAGTATACATTCCTTCGCTTGATTTTTCTTTAAGCCAATACGGTTGAGTATAATCTAGAGTTTCTGGCAATGTTAAATCGAGGGAAATATTTTGCAAAACATTATATTTTAAATTGCTGTTTTGAACAATATTTTTTTGATCTGGGAAAGTTGTTAAACTCAATAATTGAATTGGAATTGTACTTCGATTAATAAGTTCGATTTTCAATTTTATTTTGCTTCCAGGAGTAACTTCCTGAGTTTCGGCAACGACTTCAAGGTACAAACCTGCACAAGCGGCAATACAATTCTTTATTTCTTCAGATTTTAAGGGTTTCCAATGCTTTTCGTCTAAATCTTGAATCATCGTATAGGCTTTTACCAAATCAGGAATACTTGCCGAAGGGTTTTTGAAATCATATTTTGAGGCTATAATTGACAATAACTCTCCGATTGGTTTACCACCTTTAACCCGATTCCATGAAGTATCAATTCCTTCAAAAAGTAACGATTTATCTTTTGACGATTCACCATTAATTAATTCTAAGTAATCAGTTTCTTCACCTCGAACCCCTGTACTTCCGAACCCCTGCGATTGATGACAGCTTCTACTTAAAGCAGAAATTTCTTGATTCGATTTTCCAACACTTGGATAATACACACCTGTTTGTATTGAAAGGAAATTAGATTTATCAGCTTCATCAAATTTTTTTTGACTCCCATAAAACCACCAAGATGGATTGAAATACTGACGTTTAGGCTGCCAAGTTTCTACTAATTTTAATTGCTCGGGAAATACATTTGGATTGTTGGTCAAATTAAAACTTTCGAAGCTAAAAATTGCTGATACCGAATGTTGTCCATGAGTATTTCCTGACGTTCTATGATCAAATCGATTGATAATCACATCGGGTTGAAATTTTCGAATCGCCCAGACAACATCCGAAAGTATCTTTTCTTTATCCCAAATTTGTAATGTTTCCTCAGGGTTTTTTGAAAAACCAAAATCATTGGCACGCGTAAAAAACTGTTCGCCACCATCAATTTTTCTTGCTTCTAAGAGTTCTTGAGTTCTAAGCACGCCTAGTAATTCTCGTAATTGTGAACCTATTAAATTTTGACCGCCATCACCGCGTGTCAATGATAAATAGCCAGTTCGTGCTTTAATTTCATTTGATAAATAAGTGATTAATCGCGTGTTTTCGTCATCAGGATGTGCTGCAATATAAAGCACAGAGCCTAAGAAATTAAGCTTCTGAATTTGATTATAGATTGTCACAGAATTTGGTTTCTCTGGCTTTTGCGCTTTGGCAAAACCCAAAATAAGAAATACGCCGATTAGGATTTTATACTTATGCATGATATTTTTTTACAAGATTTCAAATGTACTAAATATCAATTATCAATTACGAATTATGAATTGTAATTTACAGTTGACTTGCCATCTATTTTCCGAAAATAATTTTTGTGTTTTTCTTGTTAATTATAGACTCAAATTAAAATGAAACGGGTTGTTTGTTTTCAATTGAAATTGAAGAATAAGTGATTAATCCAAAGCTTATTTATTTAAAAATAAGGGTTCTAGGTTTGTCTAATCCAAAATCTTGAAGCCCAAAATCCGTGTTTTCAAAGGAATTTGTTTTGTAAATATTATCGCTATATCCAGGAATTCGAGGATAATATGCAAGAGAAATCTGAAAAGTTCGAAAAACTAAAAAGTCATTATGAATCATGAACCCAATACCAATTTTTGAATAGGCTTTACTTTTTTGTAATCCAATTGTAGAATTTCCTAAAATAGCAATTGTATAATTAAAATAGGGATTGAGACGAAAGCCATAAAGATTCCAAGTAGAATAAGCTTGAGTTTGAAAAGTCAACATCATTTTTTGAGTACCATAAATGGCACTGTTAAATCCACGAATTCCATAGGGTTCATTGATAGTGAGTTCGTCACCAATCGAATTTTTCCGATGCATACCAATTATTAATTGAGGTTTGATAAATTGTCTTATTTTCCAATTTCCAATTTCTAATAAATCAGTGAAATAATCAGCTTGAAAAGAAAAAGCGGTTTGTTCTGTAATTGATTTATTGAAAAAGGTTCCCATTTCGAAATTAAGACTTAAAAATCCAAATTTGAAATAATTTCCAAAAGAGAACCGACCTCCTAAATAACTCCTTCCAATATTATTTTTGTATTGGTAACCACCCGTTATTCCGTATACTTTTCCGATTGGAATATCTTCAGGAACACCATTTTTGAAAATGTATTTGTCTACAACGAATTTTCGCATTGAAATTCCAATTCCGGATAAGAAAAGTTTTTCTGAGGAAAAAAAGGAGGAGGGATCATAAGCAATAGTTGGACTTTGAATATATTTCAAATTGTAAAACCGACCTGATACAATCAAGTTTGTTGTTCGATCATATTCTGTACTACCATTAAAAATCCTAAAAGCATGTCCAATCCATAAATCTTGCGAATTGTATTTGAAATTTTGTTTGGCATATATAGTGTTTTTGTCTTGAAGAGAGTCTTTTCTATACTTTTCATCTATATAAATACCACCAGCCCATTTTGCAAAAGGAGAAAAAAACGGGCGGTCAATATTTATGCTTTTAGCATAATAATTGTCTAAATCTATTTGATAATTTAGTGAGGTTTGAATGAAGGTATTCCTAATATTTGGAATGGTATAACCAAGATTATATGCTTTTTTGCCATCGCTAAATCTGTTTTTATATTCGGTGTTAAGAGTATGACCTGTTCCCATAAAATTTTGATCTCGTAAATCTAAATTACCGCTCGTATTTGATAATGCTCCATTAGGAATAATGCTCCAATTATCTAATACCCGTATCGATATATCTACTGAATCTGACTCTTTAGAGATAAGTTGAGTATGTACAGCAACTCTGCCGATATAACTTTGAGCTCTTATTAATCGTATAGATTCTTTTACTAACAAGGAATCTAAAGGTTTGTTTTTTCTAAATAAAAGTAAATTTTTAACAGCTAATTTTCTTGTTTTACGATGAAAAATATCACCATTTTTTTCAATCCAACTTAAAGGTCTTTTTGTAGAATCTATTTCAGAATATCCAAAAGGGTCAAGTGTTATAATGGTAATATTTCGAATTATTTTACCTTCAAACTCACTTAGATTATTTTGAACTTCTCTTTTTTCTTTCTTCTTTTTGGGGTTTATGGGCTGAAAAATTAAATGATGCAAAAAAGTAGTAACCTTATTTTTATTAGAATAGGATTGTATATTCTTATATACGTTTGAACTGTCTTTTTTTGGAATATTTCCTTGAGAAAAAGACATTTCAAAGCAAAGAAACAGCATTGTTAATAATATACTTTTATGGTTATTTAACATTTAAATAAAAATATTTTTATGTAAAAAAAAAGATCCAAATGTGGATCTTGTTATTTATTCAAATGTAATCAAAAATTAATATTTTCAATGGTATTGACCTCTTTATCTATTTTATAATTATTGCAAACAGGTTTTGATCTCAATAGAAATAATCTATCAAAATTATATAATTTAAAAATCGAAAATCAAATTTTAGGGTAAAGTATTCAAATATTCGAAGACTTTATCCGTAGGCATTCCCATGACATTGGCATACGAGCCTTCAATTTTACTTACTCCCACAAAACCAATCCATTCCTGAATGCCGTATGCGCCGGCTTTGTCAAAAGGTTTGTAATTTTCAATATAATATCGAATAGCTTGGTCACTTAATTCATTAAAAGTTACTTTGGTAATTTCGTGAATTACAGTCGATTTTATTTTGCTTTTAAAGCAAACAGAGGTAATCACTTCGTGAGTTGAATTCGATAATGATTTTAAAATATCAAAGGCATCTTGTGCATCTTTTGGTTTGCCCAAAGCCTTGTTTTTGTGCCAAACAATGGTATCACTTGTAACTAAGATTTCATTTTCTTTTATTTCGCCTTCAAAAGCATTGGCTTTCAATTTGGCTAAATAGTTGGTGATTTCTTCCGCTTTTAATTCGAGTGGAAAAATTTCTTCAATTTCTTTCAATCTAATTTCGAAATCTAATTCTAAATCCTTGAAAAATTGTTGGCGTCTTGGAGAACCCGAAGCAAGAATTAGTCGGTATTTTTGTAATTTATTTTTAAGCATTTTGTAACATGTTTATGCTAATTATAACAATCGAAAGCATACCGAAAAATAGAATCCATTTAAGCAATGTGCTCAAGAAATGAAACTCTTTTTTGGTTTTGGATGACCAAATTTTTACAGTAAAATAAATAAGCGGCGCCAATATAAAAACCAATCCGAAAATTGTACTTAAATATAAATGGCTCGCAAAGATATATTTATTGATGTAATAGATTATGGATATTATAGGAATGAAACTAAGTGCAAATACAATTCTTGTTGTTCTTTTTATGCCCAAAGCAATTGGTAAAGTATTCATTCCTTGAGAGTAATCGCCATTGATATCCTCTAAATCTTTAACAATTTCACGAATGAAATTAAGGATAAAAGCAAAAACCGCGTAATCTATAAGAATACCAAAAAGCAAACCCATAATAGGTCTGTTTTCATCTGAAGTAATGGGGTATAAATCAAATAATCCAATGATTAATACGCTAAACGAAATCAAAAAAGCAACAATTATATTGCCAATTAACAGGCTTTGTTTCAAACTTGTGGCATAAAAATAAAGGGTTGCCGCAATAACTATAAATAAGGAAGCAAAACTAGGTTTCTCAATCACATTCGATAAATAAAATCCTAATGCAACACCTGTTACCGTGAAACCAATGTAAAAGTTATACGCCTTTGTTTCGGAAATTGATTTTCCAATAATCACGTTTTGTGGTTTGTTTTCGGTATCAGTTTCTACATCAAAAATATTATTGATAAGGTAACCTCCAGCAGCGAGGCAGGTTGTTGCCAAAATTAAAATTCCATATTGCCAATCGGATAAAGCCAAAGGAATATTTTGCAATTTTAGAAAACCAAATCTAAAAATAAGCTGCATAAAGGCCAGCATGATTAGGTTTTGGTAACGGATGAGTTTTAAAAAATTCATGTAAGGTTAATTGGTTATTTGAAAAATCTGAAAATTATACTATTTTAGTATTTCGTTTTTCCTGAAAAGGAATTTGTCGACAAAACAATAAGGATAATTCAGTAAATCATATGTCTTTATAGTATTTAATCCAATTTCCCGTCAAAATGCATTGTCCATTTTTCTTGAACTTTCATTACTTGTTCAATTACTTCGCGAGCTGCCCCTTTTCCACCATTTTTATGTGAAATATATTTGGCAATTCCTTTAATTTCCGGGCTTGCATCTTGCGGACAAGTAGGTAATCCCACTAATTTCATCACATGATAATCCGGAATATCATCGCCCATATACAATACTTGTTCGGGCTTAATGTTATAAAGTTCTATATATTCCTTAAAAGTTTCAACTTTATCCGGTGTCCCAAGATGGATGTCGGTTATTCCAAGATTTCTTAGTCGTACACGAACCCCTTCGTTGCTTCCGCCCGAAATAATACAAACATTATAGCCACTTTCTACTGCCGCTTTCATTGCATAACCATCACGAATATTCATCGTTCTCAGGATTTCTCCTTCATTGGTTACAAAAACAGAACTATCGGTTAGTACGCCATCAACATCGAAAATAAATGTGGTGATGTAGTTCATTATTTCTTTATAACTCTTTGCCATTATTTTGTATAGATTGTGTTAGTAATTTATAAATTATTGCATGATTTTTATTGGATAGGAAATCCAAATGAGATTGTATTGTTTTTGTATCGTTACGTTTTGCAGGTCCGGTTTGTGCCTCATTTGGCGAGAGTGTCATGACTTTATTTACCGTTTCCAAAATTAGAGGTTTTAAAATTTCAAAGGAAACTTTATTTTCTTCGCAAATTTCATTACCAATTCGGTACATCTCATTCACAAAATTATTCACAAATACAGCCGAAACATGTAATGCTTTTCGTTGGTTTTCGTCAGTTTTGTATATTTTGTTAGAAATTGTTTTGGCTACTTTTTCTAAAAGTTTTATATCCTTTTCATAGTCACTTTCCAAACAAAACGGAATAGTACTAAAATCTATTGCTTTCCCTTTGGTAAAAGTTTGAAGTGGATAAAAAATGCCTTTTCGGTTTTTTTTGTCTAACGAAATTAAGGGAACACTTCCCGAAGTATGCACAACTAGTCTATTTTTGAAAGGTAATTGCGATGAAACAAACGCAATGGCATCATCAGAAACAGAAATTATATAAAGATCGGCTTCGGCCAATTCATTATAATCAGTAATTATTTTACTTGGATCGATTAGGGTGTGGAGACTTTCTTTTTGACGAGAAAAAACTTGAACAATTTCGATTTCTTTGCTTTTGGTGAAAGCTGAAATCAAATGTTGAGCAACATTTCCTGAACCTATAATTACAATTTGAATCATTTGTCAAAATTAACAAAAAAAGCCAAATTAAATGCACTCAAATTTAATTGTAAATAGATTGCAAGTTTATCAATATATAAAAAAAATTAAAATCTAATTTTGGTTTTAATTAACAATTCCTCGATTTTACAAGTCAACAAATTTAAGTACTTTTGCGAAACATATAAAAACGTAAATCTTTACAGATGATTAAGAAGTTACTTTCCCTTTTATTCTCCACACGATTAATGGCCATGCTTTTTATAATTTTTGCAGTCGCTATGGCTACAGGAACCTTTATCGAAAGTAAATATAATACAGATACCGCACGAATTTGGGTTTATGATGCTTGGTGGTTCGAAGGAATTATGTTGGTTTTTATGATCAATTTCATTGGAAATATTAAGAGATATAATTTATTAAGAAAAGAAAAATGGGCCACTTTGTTGCTACATTTGGCTTTCATTTTTATAATAACTGGAGCTTTTATCACCCGATATATAAGTTATGAAGGAATGATGCCTATTCGCGAAGGCGCTACTGAAAATCAATTTTATTCAGATAAAATGTACCTTACTTTTTATGTTGACGGGCAGTATCAAGGGGAATTAAAAAGAAGAGTTTTTGAAAAAGCAGTGCGTTTTTCTCCAGTTACCAATAATGATTTTTATATCTCAGATCATTTTGATACAACAAATTTCGAAGTCAAATATGAAAACTTTCTTTTGGGTGCAAAGCAAGTCATAAAACCCGATGAAAAAGGGAGTTTATATTTTAAAGTAGTTGAAGCTGGAGATTCTGGACGTGTGGAACATTTCTTGAAAGAAGGTGAATTGCAAAATATACACAACGTACTTTTTTCCTTGAATAAATACGTTGCGGGTGCTATAAATATTACCTTAAAAGGAGATGATGTTTCAACCATTCAAACTCCATTCGAAGGTCAATTTATGCGAATGGCAGACAAATTACAAGGTAAAGTTATGAAGGATATTTCGCAACCTTTAATGATGCGGTCTTTATATAGTATTGGAGACATGCGCTTTGTGTTTCCGGATCCTGCAGCAAAAGGCGATATTATTTATGAAGCCAAGAATGATTACAAGGCCAAGGGTAGTAATGATGCATTAGTCCTAAAATTAAAAGCTGATGGTCAAGAAAAAACGGTGACCTTGATTGGTTCAAAAGGAAAGATAGGAGAATCAAAATCATTGAAAATCGGAAAATTAGAGTATACTTTTTATTTTGGAAGCAAAGCTTATGTGCTGCCATTTAGTATAAAATTGAATAATTTTATTGCTAAAAAATATCCAGGAACTGAAAAAAGCTTTTCTTCTTTTGAAAGTCAAGTTACCGTTAAAGACGGAAATAAACCCTTCGACGCTCGAATTTTTATGAATAATATTTTAGATTATAGAGGATATCGTTTCTTTCAATCTTCATTTGATCCTGACGAAAAAGGAACAGTTTTGTCTGTAAATCATGATTATTGGGGAACCTTGATTACTTATATTGGTTATTTTATGTTGTTTTTTGCCATGATGGCAATTCTTTTTACAAAGCATTCTCGTTTTGCTGATTTGAAAAGAAAACTAGATGTGGTGAAGATAAAAAAAGCAAATTTAGTAGCCTTATTATTCATGTTTTTGAGCTATGGTACTTTCTCTCAAAATCATAAAATACACGTTCTAACAACAAAACAATTAGATTCAATAATCGATAAAACAAAGGTTCCTGAAGCTCACGCTGCAATATTTGGCCGATTAATTGTTCAAGATGCTGGGGGAAGAATGAAACCTATTAATACATTCTCTTCTGAGTTATTACGAAAAGTAAGCCATAAGGATACGTACAACAACTTGAATTCTGATCAAGTATTTTTGTCCATGACAGCCGATGGTAATACCTGGATTCGCATTCCAATGATTTACATCAAAGCGGGTAATGACAGTATTCGTAAAATTATTGGAATTAAAAATGAAGCAAAATATGCAGCATTCATTGATTTTTTTGACAAAGAAGGAAACTATAAGTTGTCAAAATATTTAGATGAAGCATTCAAAAATGCCAATCCAAACCAATTTGAAAAAGACTTTATTGAAACCGATAAAAAGGTGAATTTGATGAACGACGCCTTAAGTGGTAGTATTTTGAAAATCTTCCCTATTCCTAATGACACCAACAATAAATGGGCTTCGTATCCAGAATTAGGTAAATTTGATTTGAAAGGAATGGTGTCTACTTATACTTCGAGTATTTTACCCTTGTATTTCAACTCATTGGTTGTTGCTTCAACTTCACATGATTACAAACAAGCTAACGAATTATTAGAAAGTATTAATGGTTTTCAGAAAAAATTTGGTAGCAAAGTAAGGCCATCGGAACAAAAAATCACATCCGAAATCGTATACAATAAATATGATGTTTTTCAGAAACTTCCCTATTTGTATTTATTTGCAGCCATTTTAATGTTGTTATTTACCATTCTTAAAATATTCAAAGAGAGTAAGTTTCTTAATATATTAATCAATTCGATGCATGTTGCCATAGCTATTCTTTTCGCTTTGCATACTGCTGCATTAATTGTTCGTTGGTATATATCGGGTCACGCCCCCTGGAGTAACGCGTATGAATCGATTATATATGTTGCTTGGGCTACAATGTTTTTTGGATTGGCTTTCGATATAAAATCAAAATTAACAGTTGCATCTTCAGCCTTTGTAACTTCTATGATATTGTCAGCAGCTTATATGAACTGGATCGATCCGGAAATTGGCAATTTGCAACCGGTACTAAATTCGTATTGGTTGATGATTCACGTGGCAATAATCGTGGCAAGTTATGGACCTTTTGCTTTGGGAATGATTTTAGGAACAGTATCACTGATATTGATTTTGTTTACCAATGAAAAAAACAAGTCTAAAATGCTTTTGAATATTAAAGAAATAACCTATATCAACGAAATGTCTTTAACCATTGGATTGATTATGTTGACAATAGGTAATTTTCTTGGGGGACAATGGGCAAACGAGAGTTGGGGGCGTTACTGGGGATGGGATCCAAAAGAAACTTGGGCATTAATTAGTATTATGGTATATGCATTTGTTATTCACTCTCGATTTGTTCCCGCTCTTAGAGGGATATGGGTATTTAACTTAATGAGTGTTTTTGCTTTTGTATCGATTTTGTTTACTTATTATGGGGTAAATTTTCACTTAGTAGGATTGCATTCATACGCAAGTGGCGAGGCGCATTCTTTAAGTTGGATCTGGTATTCACTAGGAACAATAACTTTTTTTGGAGCGCTTACATTTCCAAAATATAAAAAGCATTATAAAAAGTAAAATTTTTAAATTTTTAAAAAAAAAGGTTCAACACACGTTGAACCTTTTTTTTCAATTATTTACCAATAGATTAACAAATGTTTCAAAATAAAACTTTCTATATTTACAAGAAAAATATTCCTATGAAAAACCTAATTCGTATTGCTTGCGGAATTTTGCTTTTTGTGATAATTCAAGGTCAAGCCCAAAACAACAAAAGTAAATTAGCTATGGAAAAACTAACAATTTATCAATTTAAAGTAGAAGATTTAAATGGAAAACAATTCGATTTTGCCTCGCTAAAAGGAAAAAAAATCATGATTGTAAATACGGCTTCAAAATGTGGATTAACACCGCAATACAAAGATTTAGAAGCAATTTATAAATTGTATAAAAACAAAAATTTTGTAATTGTAGGTTTTCCAGCCAATAATTTTGCGTCACAAGAGCCAGGAACGAATAAGGAAATTGAGACTTTTTGTCATTTGAACTATGGTGTTACTTTTCCCATGATGAGTAAAATTTCGGTAAAAGGAAGCGATATGCACAAAGTATATCAATTTCTTACTCAAAAGTCTAAAAACGGATTGCAGGATTCAGAAGTTGAATGGAACTTTCAAAAATATCTAATCAACGAAAAAGGCGTATTGGTAAAAGTGATAAAACCACAAACATTACCAACAGATCCTGAAATCGTAAATTGGATTAAGGGATAATATTAATTCTTTTTTTACCATATAAGGCCTATGAGTTTCATTTAAGTTATTTCTCTTATATGAAACTCATAGGCCTTATATGGTTTATAATTATTTCTCGTTTTTGAAAATTGCCGCAACAGCTGCTTCGTAATTTCTTATACCTTGTGCTTTTTTTATTTGCTTTAAAACTTTATGAGGATTCGAAAATGTAGTCGAAAAATATTCCCATAAATGATACATTTTCAATAAAATATGCGTCGATCCCGATAAGGATTCGCTATATATTTCGTAAAGAGTATCGTGAAATTTACTAAATAGTTCCATTTTATTATCTGGATATTCAGCTGAATTAGCCCGAATCATATTTGGTAAAAACGGATCCGAAATCAATCCTCTTCCTATCATCCAGTGATCAATCGTAGGAAAGCGTTGCTGCATTTCCTGAAATTTTGCCACCGAAGTGATATCACCATTATAATATAATTTGTTACGCGTGTTATCGATACATTGCTGAAAAGCATCAAGATGTACGCCACCTTTGTATAGTTGTTTACCAATGCGCGCATGAATGGCAATATTCTTAATAGGATAAGTGTCCAAAATAGGTAAAACTTCAAGAATTTCCTCGGTGGTATCGTAGCCCAGACGCATTTTCATCGACACAATTATATCCGATTCCGAATGCACTTTCTTCAGAATTCCGTTAATTCTTTCGGGATTGCTAATTAAACCAGAACCCATACCACATTTGGTAACCATAGGATAGGGGCAACCTAAATTCCAATTCAGTTCTTTGTAACCCAATTCTTGAACATATTTGGCCACAAATAAAAATTCGTCGGCATCGTTTGTTATAATTTGCGGAATCACTTCTAGTCCCAAATTATTCTCCGGAAGTAAATCTCTTTCGTAAGAAGGTTTTATCACCAACTTCCCGTTTAACCGAATATAAGGCGAATAAAAAGTGTCAATTCCTCCAAAAATCTTGTTTTGAGCATTTCTAAAACGAAAGTCGGTAAATCCTTGTAAAGGCGAGGAAAGTAAAGTATAGTCCATAAATATTTGTAAGCCGCAAATATACGATTCCTTTGTAGTGTTATGTTTTTAGACTAGTTTTTTATTGATTAGTAGACTTAAAAATAGTATAGAATGAAAACAGACACCATTATTATAAGTTTTCACAAATTAATCTGTGTGAATTTGTGAAATCGGTGTTCTAATTTTTACTCTAAAATCAATTGCATAAAAACAGTATTCAACCATCGATCAAATTTAAAACCACATTCTTTGAAAACACCAACAGTTTCGAACCCGAATTTTTCGTGGAATACAACACTGTTTTTGTTTTCCGAATCAATAACTGCAATCATCGTGTGGATATTTTGTTTTCTAGCCAAATCGATTAATTCTTGTAATAGTAATTTTCCAATGCCTATACCTTGAAAATTACTGTTTACATAAACTGAATGTTCAACGGTAAATTGATACGCTTCTCTAAAACGGAATTCACTAAACATACCAAAACCGGCCACTTGATCATTTAATTCGGATACAATAATTGGAAACCCTTTTTTTATTTTATCTTCTAATAGGGATATTTGTTGCTCGTAACTTCTAATCTTATAATCATATAATGAAGTTGAATGCAAAATATTATAATTTAGTATTTCTAGAATTGCTTGAGTGTCTTCGGTTTTGTAGGGTCTAATTTTGATATTCATAACAATAATTTGTAGAGATAAAACAGTTTTATTTTTGACCAAGTTCGAGCATTAATTCATCTATATCTTTCGAATTGCATCCCAAGCCCGAACAGATTTCCTTCGCCTTTTGTGCTTTTAGAACAGCCATTTTTTTGTCGTTTATTTTTAAATAAAGTTGAGAAAGTAATAGATTTCCATCAAATACATCGTTTAATTCTAAAGAATGGTTTGTCCATTTTATAGCCTCTTTTAAACTAGGAATCTCTGCAATGTGTTTTAAATAATTTTTAGATATTTCTTTCAATAGAGAACTGTTATTCCATGCATATTTTTCAGTAGATTCAATAGTAGTTTTTTTATATGATGACCAATTTCCGGTTCTTTCTGCTATAGTAATGTCATAAGTAAACAGTAAGGAGTCAACTTTTTTTGAACCTATTTTTTGAGCTATTTCACGCTGTTTTTTATAATTTATAGTATCTAAATTTTTGGTAAAGGGTTGGAGTAATTCGGTAACAATATTGCTTATTTTTCTTTCTACTCTAGAAGGCGAAGAAATGGCTTCAAACTCCTTTTGATGATGTAAAACATATTGAAATTCTCTTGACGTAATATCCGTGACACCATTTGAAATTATTTGCCAATTTGTTTGACTTATTAATTGTTGATCACTTTGGGTTTCCAAGTATCTGTGAGCTGTCACTGATAAATCACTTCTATTTCTACCTTTTTTCATTACATTCATATAATTAAGCCATTTATCAGCATTACTTGGGTCTTTTGAGAATTCTTTTTCCAAATAAGGTAATTGACTTTTAGGATTCAAAGCATTTTTTATTTCAGCAATAAAATCAGTCGTTTTGTATTCGTTTTTTAAACGATAGAGCTCATTTTCATTCGAATCTAAAAATATAAAAGTAGGGATAGAAGTTACTTTAAATTTATTTTTAAGCATGATTCCTTCTGGTTTTTCAATGTCTTGCCATGAATAAATGTAATTTTCGTTAAGTAATTTTTGGACCAAAGTATCTTGAAGAACTTCTGTTTTCATTTTAGTGCAATGTGGGCACCAAGTAGCGTATAACATCAGGAAAACTGACTTTTTTTCCTGCTTTGATCTCTTAATAATAGTTTGGTAATCACTTTCATCAAACTTGAAATTGTTTTGAGCAATTCCATTATATGTCAAAATGAATAAGCAAAATATAGTAATATTACGGATACTTTTTGGGAACATATAGTTATGGATTTGTTGAAAAACAGTTTTACAAATATATTCCTTTTGTTCAAAAACAGCACCGATTTTCTTCATTTTATAAGTTAAATTAGGTGCTAAGTTTGTAACTTTGCTTATGTTGAGGTTTCCAACAACTTTTACACAATAAATTTAAAAAATGATTTACCCTAAAATACCTTTGGCTCAAAGCATTATTCAAATTTGCCTTGATAAAGGAATAAAAAACATTGTAATATCTCCCGGTTCTAGAAATGCACCCTTAACAATAGGTTTCGTAAATAATCCTGCATTTAATTGTTATAGTATTGCAGATGAGCGTTGTGCAGCTTTTTTTGCTCTTGGAATTGCGCAACAAATTCGGCAACCTGTAGCTGTTGTTTGTACTTCAGGTTCGGCATTATTGAATTATTATCCAGCTTTTGCAGAAGCATTTTATAGTCAAATTCCATTTATTGTAATCTCTGCCGATCGTCCTCAAAGCAAAATAGATATTGGTGACGGACAAACCATTCGACAAGAAAATGTATTCAAAAATCATTCTTTGTACAATGCTAATTTAACAGAAGAAGCTTGTTTAGATAATGATTTAAAAATAAATAAAGCAATCAATAAGTCAATCTCTAATAAAGGTCCTGTTCATATCAATTGCCCATTTGAGGAACCTTTATATCAAACGGTTTCTAAATTAGATGTCAACGTAACGATTACAGCTTTACCCAAAAAGAAAAAGAAATTCGATATTGATGACATTGTCGAATATGCTACTATTTGGAACTCATCTAAGAAGAAATTGATTTTGGTTGGTGAAAATAAACCGAATAAAATGGATGCTGAAATAATCGAATTATTAGCCAATGATCCTTCTGTTGTCGTGATGACCGAAACGACATCGAACCTTCATCATCCCATATTTCTAAATAATATAGATACCATAATTACTCCATTTTCGAAGAAAGATTTCGAATATTTCACACCAGATATTCTTATAACTTTTGGTGGAATGGTTGTTTCTAAAAGAATAAAAGCGTTTTTGCGCCAATATCAACCATCGAATCATTGGCATATTGATTCTTTACGCGCTTATGATACTTACGGATGTTTGACCAAACATTTTAAAATAGAACCTAATCTGTTTTTTAATCAATTTTTGCCTTTTACTATTCCTGTAAATACGGATTATAGTGCAAATTTACAAGAAATTGCCGAGTTGCGAAAAGTAAAGCATACAGAATATTTAAAGAAAATTCCCTTCACTGATTTCAAGGTTTTCAATAATATAATTCCAACTTTACCCAAAAACAGTTTGTTGCAATTAAGCAATAGTTCTACTATTCGCTATGCTCAATTATTTGATATTGATGCTTCGATAGACGTGTTTTGCAATCGAGGAACCAGTGGAATCGATGGCAGCACTTCGACAGCAATAGGTGCGGCTGTAGCTAATAACAAACCAACGGTTTTAATAACTGGTGATATTGGTTTTCTTTACGACAGCAACGCTTTGTGGAATGAATGCATCCCAAAAAATTTCAAAATCATATTAATTAACAATGGTGGTGGCGGAATTTTTAGGA
The DNA here is from genome assembly GCA_947379965.1 of Flavobacteriaceae bacterium. Lineage (GTDB taxonomy): Bacteria > Bacteroidota > Bacteroidia > Flavobacteriales > Flavobacteriaceae > Flavobacterium. The sequence continues at coordinate 19,281 of CANCPC010000027.1, forward strand.
TTTTACCAGGTCACGAAGAAACAACTGTTTTTAACCAGTTTTTCGAAACTTCACACTGCTTAACCGTTGAGCCATTAGCTAAGATGTATGGTTTCGAATATTCAACAGCAAGTGACGAAACCAGTTTAGCAAAAAGTCTAAAAGCTTTTTACGCTCAAAATACCATACCTTGTATTCTAGAAATTTTTACTCCAACAAGAACAAATGATGCAATTTTATTGCAGTATTTTAAGGAGTTAGTTTAGGACATTTAAAAACTTAGGGTTTTATTTGCACGAACTACTTCCTCAAAATCTTCGTACCTTTGCACTTTAGAAAATACAAGAAAATGATTGAAATAGGAAAATACAATACACTTACAATATTACGAGATACAAAAGTTGGATTGTTTTTAGGTACTCCAGAAACGGATCCCGAAGGAATTCACGATATACTTTTACCCAATAAATACGTTCCCAACGAATGGGAAATAGGCGAGAAAATGATCGTTTTCGTATATTTAGATCACGAAGAACGTCCGGTAGCCACTACTTTAGAACCTTATATTTTGTTGAATGAATTTGCTCTTTTGCGTGTAAATTATATCAACCAAATTGGTGCTTTTATGGATTGGGGAATGGAAAAAGACATTCTGGTTCCGTTCAAAGAGCAAGCACGCCCAATGGAAAAAGGAAAACGCTATTTGGTTTACCTTTATATGGACGAAAAAACAAAACGTTTAGTAGCGTCAAGCAAAACGAATCAGTTTTTGAAAAATGATCATCTAACGGTTGAAAAAGGCGAAGAAGTAGATTTAATTGTTTCGCATATCACCGAATTAGGAATCAATGTTATCATCAACGAACAGCACAAAGGCTTGATGTATAAAGATGAAGTTTATGACGATGCGATTCGTACCGGCGATAGAATGCGTGGTTATATTAAAACGATTCGTCCCGATAATAAAATTGATGTGGCGCTTCAAATACAAGGCTATCAAAGCATTGAACCGAATGCCGATAAAATTCTAGATGAATTAAAAGCAAGTCGTGGTTTCTTGCGCTTAACGGATAATTCGCATCCAGAAGACATCAAAACTGTGCTAAAAATGAGCAAGAAAACCTTCAAGAAAGCCATTGGAGCTTTGTATAAAGAGAAATTAATAGAAATCAAAGAAGACGGAATTTATTTGGTTAAAGAATAAATATTTTTTTAAATATTTTGCCAAAGATTTAAAAGATTAAAAGGATTTGAACTTCTGTTTCTGTTGTTTTTAAATCTGTGAAAATCTTTTAAATCTGTGGCTTTAAAAAACTTCATGTTTTTCTTCCATTAAGGAATTAAGAAAAATTAAGTTTTTAGCCTTAATGAACCTTAATTTCTTAATGGTTCAAATAAAAAAACAACAATCTCAGTATTTCAATTGAACTTAATTATTTAAAAGGAAGGCATAAAGCTTTCCTTTTTTTATGAAATTTAAAATAAAGCGAATTACTTTTGGCAAAGCCAAAAATAGAATAGTAGAATGTGTGAAAAATGATTTATTTTTACGCTAAATTTAATTAAAAACAGAATCTAATGAATTGGATAACCGTCAAAGAATACGAAGATATCACCTATAAAAAATGCGATGGCGTAGCTAGAATTGCTTTTAACAGACCCGATGTTCGGAATGCTTTTCGCCCGAAAACTACGTCCGAATTGTATCAAGCTTTTTATGACGCACAAGAAGATACTTCGATTGGAGTGGTTTTACTTTCTGCCGAAGGACCTTCTAGCAAAGACGGAATTTATTCTTTTTGTAGCGGTGGCGATCAAAATGCTCGCGGACATCAAGGTTATGTGGGCGAAGATGGTCAGCATCGTTTGAATATTCTCGAGGTGCAACGTTTAATTCGTTTTATGCCAAAAGTGGTTATCGCCGTGGTTCCAGGTTGGGCAGTTGGTGGCGGTCACAGTTTACATGTGGTTTGCGATTTAACTTTGGCAAGCAAAGAACACGCTATTTTTAAACAAACCGATGCCGATGTTACCAGTTTTGACGGTGGTTATGGTTCGGCTTATTTAGCGAAAATGGTGGGACAGAAAAAAGCACGTGAGATTTTCTTCTTGGGTCGAAATTATTCAGCGCAAGACGCGATGGATATGGGAATGGTGAATGCTGTGATTCCGCATGCGGAGTTGGAAGACACCGCTTTTGAATGGGCACAAGAAATTTTACAAAAATCGCCAACTTCTATCAAAATGCTGAAATTTGCCATGAATCTTACCGATGACGGAATGGTGGGACAACAAGTTTTTGCTGGTGAAGCCACGCGATTAGCCTATATGACCGAAGAAGCAAAAGAAGGTAGAAACGCCTTTCTTGAAAAACGAAAACCAAATTTTGAAAAAAAATGGTTGCCATAATTCTATTTTAACTACAAATAAACGATTAACCGAAATAACGAATAAACACAAAAAATGAAACACTGGATTCAAGCCGCACGATTAAGAACTTTGCCTTTATCGGTTTCAGGAATAATAGTGGGAAGCATGTACGCGCTTAGACCAACAGAAAATATAGATACGCCAACCGATGTTTTTAGTTGGACTATTTTTGGTTTTGCGATTTTGACGACATTAGGATTGCAAGTTTTATCCAATTTTGCCAATGACTATGGCGATGGAATGAAAGGAACCGATAACGAAGATCGGGTAGGACCAAAACGCGCGCTACAAAGCGGTGTAATTTCTCCTGCTGCGATGAAACGGGCTCTTTTTATAACTTCGGGTTTGACATTGATTTCGGCAATGGTGTTGATTTATTTCGCTTTCAAAGACACAAATATTGGCTATTCTTTATTTTATTTGGTGTTAGGAATTTTAGCAATTGTTTCGGCAATTCGCTACACAGTGGGTAACACAGCTTATGGTTATAGAGGTTTTGGCGATTTATTTGTATTCGTATTTTTCGGATTGGTAAGCACTTTAGGAGTGAATTTTTTATATTCAAAACAAATCGATTTCAACTTGTTTTTGCCTGCAGCAGCCATCGGATTTTTGAGTGTTGGTGTTTTAAATCTGAATAATATGCGCGATGAAGCATCCGACAAAAAGTCAAATAAAAATACCATTGTTGTAAAAATTGGTGGAGCAAAAGCTAAACAATATCATTACTTCTTGATTGTTTCGGCAATGGCATTAGTATTGGTTTTCGCTATTTTGAGCGAGTATCGACTCGATCAATATTTGTTTTTATTGGCTTATATTCCTTTAACGAAGCATTTAATTACCGTCTATAAAAACCAAGATCCGAAAGCTTTAGATCCCGAATTAAAAAAATTAGCATTAAGTACTTTTGCGCTTTCAATACTGTTGGCATTATGTATGGTTTCGCTAATTCAAGACCTGATTGTGAATCTGTTTTTAGGCGGAAGATAAAAACTTAAATCCTATTAAAATGAAAATAACATTTTACGGTCACGCCTCATTAGGAATCGAAGTGGGTGGAAAACATATTTTGGTAGATCCTTATATTTCGGCAAATCCTGAAGCTTCGCATATCAATATCAATGAATTAAAAGCGGATTATATTTTATTGACCCACGCCCACAGCGATCATATTCTCGATGTCGAATATATTGCTAGCAGAACCAATGCAATTATTGTTTCTAATTATGAAATTGCGGGTCACTTTGGAGAAAAAGGGTTGAAATATCATCCCATGAATATCGGCGGAAGCTGGACTTTCGATTTCGGAAAAGTAAAACTTGTAAATGCTATTCATTCTAGTTCTTTTCCTGACGGCAGCAATGGCGGTAATCCCGGCGGTTTTGTTATCGAAGGCGAGCATAAAAATATCTATATTGCTGGCGACACTGCGCTTACAATGGATATGAAATTGATTCCAATGCGAACCAAACTCGATTTGGCAATTCTTCCCATCGGCAACAATTTCACGATGGATATTGATGACGCAATTATCGCTTCGGATTTTGTCGAATGCGATAAAATACTCGGCGTTCACTACGATACTTTCGGTTATATCGTAGTCAATCACGAAGACGCCATTCATCAGTTTTTCAATAAAGGAAAAGATTTAATGCTGCTAAAAATTGGCGAAAGCATCGAATTATAAGTCATTGCGAACAATGAAGTAATCTCAGTACTAATTAGGAGCTATTTCCAGCTATTCGTTACAATCTCCCGAAGAAAAATCGGGAGGATTTTCACTTCTATCTGGGCTAGGGCTATCAATATTCAACAAAATGAATTTTAAAAAAATAACAACACTGCTTTTAATTTGCATTTCCTACCAAGCTGTTCTTGCTCAAAAAGACGGTTATTGGGACAAAGAAAGAGCCATTACAAAAGAAATCGTCGTTTCGGCAAGAGATAGAATCGTCCTAAAAACCGAAGATTTCCCCGAAGGAACCACCGAAGTAGTTTATAGAATCACCCTTCTTGACGAAAACCAACAATTGGCAAACAGTCTAGTTTCAGTATTGAAATCGATTCCAGATCCCACAGGAATTAGTCAAGGATCAGCCGGAGCTGTTTTTCTTTTATCAAAAATTTCAGGCGAAGACAAATGCAAATACGCTATTTTTTCGAACGAAGTTTTGGCTTCAGAATACAAAGAAAGCGGTAAAACCACCAAAGCGTGTTGGTCACAAAACGAAGCCGTAAGCAAAGATGCAAAACTACTTTCGTTAGATAAATCGTCTTGTTTGAAGTTGAATACTAGAAATATGTGGTTTGGTTTCGAAAGCAAAAATTGGATCATGAACCAGAAAATTATTCTGGAAGTAGTGCCTTGGGTTGATACTAAACTCAGTCGAGGCTGGAATCTAGAAAACCGAAAACTAATAATCAACCAATGTAAAACCTCCGATTTAGCTAAAAAACTGCCTAATTCAGATGAGTTTTGTGTTTGTGTTCTTGATAAATTACAAAAAGAATACAAGTTTCAGGAATTTCAAAAGTTACTCGCAATCGAAAAATCGAAAGCTTTCAAAGATTATGGAATCGCTTGTCTAGGTGAAACAGGTGCTTCTAATGTGATTTATTCTAATTTACGTAATCAAGCTTCGGATTTGGTAAAACAAGGCAAATATGGCGATGCTATTACAAAATTGTTAGTTATTGTAGCAGATAAAAAAGCCGTAATCGAAGATTATAACGCACTTGGAAACGCTTACCTAATGACCAAACAATACGGAAAAGCAATTAAATTCCTAAAGGAAGGCGAGAAACTCGACAATTCGGAATTGTTGATTCAGATGAATTTGGCTCATGCTTATTTGTTCAACAAAGATTTTAAATCAGCCAAAACCATTTATAAAAAAAACCAATCCCAAAACGTAACCGATAGTCTAAGTTGGACTCAAAAAGTAAAACAAGACTTCGGAATCTTCGAAAAAGCAGGTTTGACAAATGCTGATTTCGAAAGAGTTTTAAGATTGTTTGATAATTAATATTTTCTCAAGACTAACACCCAAAACCCAAAACCTAACACCCATTTTGAAAGCAACCTATCACAAATATATTCTTCATTTCAAGCGTCCATCAGGAACTTCCCGTGGCGTGATGAACGATAAAGAAACCTGGTTTATTATTCTTGAAAAAGGCGGTAAAAAAGGAATAGGCGAGTGCGGAATTTTACGCGGATTAAGCATTGACGATCGACCAGATTATGAAGCAAAATTACAGTGGACTTGCGCTAATATTCAACTTGGCGAAAAGGCGCTTTGGGAAGCTTTAATTGAGTTTCCTTCGATACAGTTTGGAGTCGAAATGGCGTTCCAATCTTTAGACAGTGAAACTCCTTTTTTACTCTTTCCTTCGGAGTTTACCAATACCGAAAAAAGCATTCCAATAAACGGTTTGGTTTGGATGGGAGAGGAGTCGTTTATGAAGCAACAAATAAAGGAAAAATTAGCCGATGGTTTTCGTTGTGTTAAACTCAAAATTGGCGCAATAGATTTCGATAAAGAATTGCAATTATTGCACTATATTCGGCAACATTTTACACCAGAACAAGTCGAAATTCGGGTGGATGCAAATGGCGCATTTGATGTAAGTTTGGCTTTAGATAAAATTATACAACTAACTGGTTTTGTGATACATAGCATTGAGCAGCCAATCCAAAAAAACAACACTGACAGTATGGCAGAACTGTGTAAAGTGACATCAATTCCCATTGCTTTGGATGAAGAGCTCATAGGTGTGTTTTCATTGGAAGAAAAGGAACGATTATTACAGAAAATCAAGCCGCAATATATCATTTTGAAACCGAGTTTTGTGGGCGGTTTTCGAGGAACAAAAGAGTGGATTTTGCTTGCCGAAAAGTATAAAATTGGCTGGTGGATTACATCAGCTTTAGAGAGTAATATTGGTTTAAACGCCATTGCGCAATGGACGTATTTACAACATAATCCCATGCCGCAAGGATTAGGAACAGGCGCACTTTATACCAATAATTTCGATTGTCCTTTACAGGTTTCGCAAGGACAATTATGGTATAAAAAAGAGAAAGGTTGGGACTTTGATTTTGATCTATTGTTATAACTTTGTTTAAATATTGGAGACTTGAAAAAAGTAGTTTGATAGAGAACCCTTAATGCATTTTTACTTATTTATTTTTCTTTAGGTTTTATCAATTAAAAAATTAATTATGGCAGGTTGCCCTTCATATTTAATCAAAAAGGAATCGATTTCTATATTCTTTTTGTTTCCTTTTTTTGTATTAGCTACGGTATTCAATCTTATTTTTCCTTTTTTTAATAATTCTTTATCTCTATTTTGGAAAGTTTTAGAAGGGATTGTATTTAAGGTATTAAAATTTAGTAGTAGCATTTCTTCCTTACTGTATCCATAAAGTTTCGAAGCAGCATCATTAACATTTAAAATATTTTCTTTGTTATTATTAAGATCTTGCTCAATGATCGAAATAATAATACTTTGTTTATTATTGTCAAAAATACATCTATATTTTTCTTCACTTGCTCTTACTTCTTCTTCTAATTTTTTTCTTTGGCTTATATCAATCATGATTATATGACAATTTGTATTATTATGACTAGTATTAGCTATTAGATTGACATATGTGGGAGCACTAGGATTAATGTTCAGGGTTAGTTCGCACGTTTCCTTTATGTTACCTTTATATAAGTTGTCGATAAATTCATTAAATACAGTTCTAGTCTCATCAGACACAAAAAAACCAAATCGATTATTCATTAAGAGAGAACGTTCTTTACCTAATATATTAGCTGAACAAAAGTTTAATTCTATAATTTCGCCTTCCTTCGAGAGGGTTAAATACCCAAAAGGAGCAAAATCATACAAATTTGAATATTTTTCTGCATCGGTTTCTGCACTTTTTTTTGCTAAAACAAGTTCTTCGTTTTGCATTTCGAGTTCAATTTGGTGTACATCGAGCTCGTGTATAAGCTTATAGGTTTCTCCATCAATATTCTCAGAGTTGAACTTTACATTTCTGTTTTTTAGAATTTCTTCTGCCTTTTGACGAAGAATTGCAGTGTATAAGGGATTCGTTATATCTTTCATAGAAATGTGATTTTATAGTAGGCAATAATTGAATTGTATAAATAAAGGGGGGATTTTTTCGAGAAAAGGAATGTTATTCTTTCTTTTTTTGGGCTATATCACGGATAAAAAACTGTATTACTTTATGATTGTCAACAGAAAATACTTTGCTAATAAACTCAACACTTATTTTTCGCCCATCGGCAGTTTCAAGTTTTAAATCTTCAAATTGTTGTGATTTTTTTTGTTGCAATTCTAAAAATTGAACTTTATTATCGATCAATTCTTTAAAATACCCAACTTCCCAAATTGTTTTTTCGGAAAGTATTTCTTGTTTTGATCCAAGTAATTCTAATAAATAAGGATTGATTTCAATAATTTTTCCGCTTTCGGCATCAAGAACTAGAATTCCGTCATTTGTTGATTCGAATAGGTTCCGGTAACGAATTTCAGAAAGGGATAATTTATTTTCAATTAATTTTTGCTGCGTAATATCCCGAATCATACATTGTATTACTTTTTTATTATCAATCGAATATACATTGCTAATAAACTCTACATTTATTTTCTTACCATTAATTGTCTCAAGAGGTAAGTTATCATATCGTACCATTTTTTTCTGTTGTAATTCTTTAAATTTTTCAACATTGGCTATGATATCTTTAAAAAGTCCAATTTCCCATATTGCTTTTTCAATGAATTGTGTTTTCGAATAACCCAAAAGTTGAATCAAAAATGGATTTACATCCATAATTTTTCCTGTTTTGGCATCAAGAATTAGTATTCCGTCTTTGGCAGATTCAAAAAGATGTTGATAACGAGTTTCAGTACTTTTTTGGAGTTTTTCGTTGGCTTCTTTTAAATCCAATTCCATAGTTTTAAATTTGGTTACATCGTTAAAAGTTAATACTAGTCCATCGATATGATCGTCGAGTGTACGGTAGGGCATAATTTTTATATCGAACCATCTTCCATCTTTTGTAACCATAGATTTTTCGATAAAATTTAAGGTTTTTATCACTTGTCTGGCATGAATCCCTATTTCTGGATATATTAAATCAGTTACTAAATCTGTAAGAGGTCTTCCAATATCCGAGTTTCGAATTTTAAATATATTCGTTATGGGATCTGTAAATCTTCTAATATTCAATTCCTTGTCTAGAAAAAGGGTCGCAATTTCAGTACTATTGAGCAGGTTTTTCATATCGTTATTGGCCTGCACATAATCAACCACTTTAATTTGTAGTTCGGAATTTACGGTTTGTAATTCTTCATTTAGACTTTGCATTTCTTCTTTTGAAGTTGTTAATTCTTCATTTGTTGACTGTAACTCTTCGTTAGTAGATTGTAATTCTTCATTAGTCGATTTTAGCTCTTCTTGTGAAGATTGCATTTCTTCTCGAATAGTTTGCATATCATCTATACTTTGATGAAGTTCAATTTCTAATTCTTCTTGGCGTGAGTTTGAGGTGTGGTTTGCTATTTTTTTATTCACCAATTTAGACTCATATATTTCCTCTAAATCTCTGAAAACAATCAATACTTTGCCTTTTATAGAATCTGGTTTTTCTATTTGTTGTAAGGTAACATCAACAAGCTGAATCCTACCATTGTTTTCTACTTTACTTTTCTTAAGTTCAATAGGATCATAGGTCTTTAATGCTTTTTGAAAAGCAATAGGCAATTCGCGTCTAAGGTCATCTCGCAACATTGCAAAAATATTCCAGTTTGCTTTGCCAGCAACGGGTTCTAGATATTTACCTGTGCGACCCGTAATATAAATTATATCTCCAGCTTTACTTACTAATACGCTTGCAGGTGTAAATTTTTGAATTAAAATTTGGTTAGCAAGTGTTTGAATATTTTCTTCAATTACAGGTGTTGTCAATGGTTTTGTTTTTATTTTATTAGATACTGAAAAAGAACTTGGAAAATCGAGTAATCTAGTAGTTAAAGATACTGTTGAGCGTTTGTAAATTTTTAATTTGTTATCGATTATATCAAAACCTTCCCCGTCAATACCAAGTGTTTCTGCGGAACCAAGAATCATTATGCCACCTGGATTAAGACTATAGTTGAAAAGGCTAATTATTTTTTTTTGTAATTCATGTTCCATATAAATCAACATATTGCGGCAGCTAAGAATGTCTATTTTGGTAAATGGAGGGTCTTTAATTACGTTTTGAGGTTCAAAAACGATCATC
>CANCPC010000028.1 GCA_947379965.1 Flavobacteriaceae bacterium
TTTCGAAAATCAGTCAGAAGCTCCACTAAAAAACATTCTAAGTCCAATCAAAATTTTACCTAAATCTGAAATCGCAAAAATTTCTCGTAAAGAAAATAAAGAGCTTATAGTTTATACTCTTAGTTACAATATTTTAAGTGAAGATACTGTAGATGTTAATTTTGGAAAATATAAAATAAAAGGACTGAGAAAAAAGAATAAAAATGGCGCAAATGAAGAGGTAACAACATATAAATATAGTTATGAAACTTATGTTCCTGATATGAGATTTGTTCTTGTGAATAATAGGTGGAAAATTATCAAATCGAAGTTTAATAACGAGTAAAAAAAACTGCCCATAACACACGCTACAATCAATTTGGGGATTTGGCTTAATTTAAAAACAGTTTTGTATTTGGAGGATTTGGCAAATCCGAAAATAGGGCTTAATTTAGTACCAAACTGCGTGTAGCGCGGGGACGTTAGCAGTAATTCTTCAGTAAAATCGCAAAAACGAGAAAACATAAAATATGGATATAATAATAATTCTTGGTTGTCTTTTTCTAACACCTACATTTACCATTATTCTACCTATGATTCATAAAATGTTTAGAGATTCATTTACTTATTTTATTTCCATAATTTGTTCATTAGGATTGTTTGTTCTTTTTGCGTTTAAAACTGTCGCCGCGCCTGAAAGTGATAAAGTAATGTATTTTGTTTGTTGCGTTACTCCTATAACATTTTTATTGCTTTATAAAATTTTTGATTTTATTGTAAAATGGAAATTTAATCGGCACATTTATTTTTTTGCAAATTTTATTGGTTATAAAGACGGCGAATCAGAAAATGCAACTTGTCTAGACCAATCGTTCCAAATGATACTATTTATTATTCCAGGGTTATGGTGGTGGATTGGAGATTTAATATTTAAAAAATAAGTACTACTGCTAACAGCCGTTTCTCGCAATTGCGAATTTTGCGGTAAGTTCACGTTCTCGTTTCGCAAGAATTTTTATCTTTAACGGAAAATAAAAAGTTCCGAACTTCGCAACTGACGAGAAGCGCCGGAACGTTAGCAGCAATGAAAAGAACTATAAAAAAACAATCAGCATTTTAATCTTATCGTATTTTCTTTTTACAAACTAAATGCACAAACTTAAACAGAAAACATTCTTGAAAGATTGATTGGGAAATGGATTATAGCGAAAAGTATTTCACGAGGTGAAAGCGGAAAAAGTAAAGAGATGGAAGTGGTTTGCACAAGATTTTTTTACAAATTGAGGGATTGAGAAAATACTAATTTGATTCTTTTGATTTGTATTACATCATATGTCATAGTAGCATGGCTTCTCAACCTCACGATTGAAAAACTCTTTATAAAAATGCAAAAAAAAATCCTAAATCAAAATAACTTAATGAAAAAAAAATCTGTACTACTAATTATGCTGCTTTTTTTGTTCCAAAATGTTTTGGCACAAAAGAAGAGGGAGATTTGCGTTATTAAAACCTCTTTGGGCGACATAACTGTTGAATTATATCCTGAAAAAGCCCCGATTACAGTCGCTAATTTCCTGAAATATGTAGAGACCCATTTATATGATAACACCTCATTTTTTCGCTCGGTTACCTTAAAAAACCAACCCAAAGATTCGGTAAAAATTGAAGTAATACAAGGAGGCGAAATAGATTCGACCAAAGTATTTAAACCTATTGCTCTCGAAAAAACCTCTGTGACAGGTCTACTTCATAAAAACGGAACAATCTCTATGGCCAGAGACAAGCCTGATACGGCTACTTGTAGTTTTTTTATTTGCATCAATGACCAACCTTCGTTAGATTATGGAGGCCAAAGAAATAAAGACGGCCAAGGTTTTGCCGCTTTTGGAAAAGTTATCAATGGAATGAAGGTCGTAAAGAAAATTCAACAGCTTCAGCCCGACCAAGAACAATATTTAAAACCCGAGCTAACCATTTTTACAATTACCCGAGTGCAATAAATTATAGGGCTTATTTGAGACTTTCTGCAATCTTCATCGCACATTTCTCTCCGTCAATGGCTGCAGAGATAATTCCACCTGCATAACCCGCCCCTTCACCACATGGATACAGCCCTTTTATTTGAACGTGTTCTAAAGTTTCTGAATCTCTAGAAATACGCACTGGAGAAGAAGTTCTTGATTCTGGAGCATGAAGTATGGCTTCATTAGTCAAAAAACCACGCATTGATTTTCCAAATTCGACAAAACCTTCGCGTAATATTTGGGATAAAAATCCAGGGAAAACTTGCCCCATTTCGACTGAAGTAGTTCCAGGAACATAAGAGGTTTTAGGTATATTCGAGGACACTTTAATTTGGGTAAAATCGACCATTTTTTGAGCGGGAACTTTTTGGGTTTCACCTGCCAAATGCCATGCTTTTTGTTCGATACTTTTTTGAAATTCCATTCCGGCAAGCGCGCCAAATTTAGCAAACGGTTTGAAATCTTCGAGTTTTAATTCGATCACAATTCCAGAATTGGCAGTGGCTTGATCTCTTTTTGATGGGGACCAACCGTTTGTCACCACTTCGCCGGGACTAGTCGCGCATGGCGCAATCACGCCACCGGGACACATGCAAAAAGAATACATACCGCGACCTCCTACTTGCTTCACAATCGAATACGGTGCTGGCGGCAAATGTTCACCTCGATAATCGCAACTGTACTGAATACTGTCGATTAAGGATTGTGGATGCTCAGCTCTAATGCCCAATGCAAAAGGTTTGGCTTCGATAAAAATTTGTTTTCTATCAAGTAATTCGAAAATATCACGAGCAGAATGTCCTGTGGCAAGAATAATTTTGTTAGCATGAATTGTATCGCCATTTTTGGTCAAAATGCCTTGTACTTCATTATTTTTTATAAGAATATCGGTTAATCGAGTTTCAAAAAGAACGATTCCTCCCATTTCGATGATTTTCTCCCGAATATCTTGAATGATTTGGGGTAATTTGTTGGTTCCAATATGTGGATGTGCATCGACAAGAATATCTGGTGACGCTCCAAAAGCGACTAATAATTCTAGAATCCGAGTGACATCGCCCCGTTTTTTGGAACGGGTGTATAACTTCCCGTCCGAATACGTTCCTGCACCGCCTTCGCCAAAACAATAATTAGAATCTTCATCAACAATATGATCGACATTGATGGCTTTCAAATCGCGTCGACGACCGCGAACGTCTTTTCCACGTTCGATTACTATTGGTTTCAAACCCAATTCAATCAATTGCAAAGCGGCAAATAATCCAGCGGGACCAGTTCCCACTACGATTACTTCTTGTGCATTCGAAACATTTTTATATTCTGGAATTTGGATTTTATTTTCTTCGAAAGTATCTCCAACCCTATAAATAGTGACTTTCAAATTGACCTTTACGGCTTTTTGTCGTGCATCAATAGAGCGCTTTAGGATAGAAACATGCTGTATTTCTTTGGCGTTTAGCCGAATTAATTTGGCAATATGTTCTATGAGCAACACATCATTTGAAGCTGTTTCGGGAGATACTTGAAAAAGAAGTTCTTGTGGCATTGTATAGTATTTATTCGCTAATTTGGTTAATCGATTAATCGAAAAAAAATAACGCAATACAAAAATAGTATTTTGAAGTGAATTTGTTCGTTGAATCTATAACTATCCTATTAACTTTGTAATCTAATATTTTAAAAAGGAGTAATGTCTAGACAAATAAAATTAATATGGGATTTTCGAGGTCAAGTATCAGCAAAAACAGCCGAACACCATGAGATTCATTTAAAAGAATATATTCTTGCTGAAAATTTATCGCTAAATATCACAGGTTTTGAAACCTTAGGCGAAATGCATGCCATCGCTTTTATGGTTGTAACGGATGAAAATATGATTCAGGTTCGTGATGCTTTAAAACCACATCGAGCAGAATTATATTAGTGTTAAATAGTTCGTTTTTTTAGTAATCCGTCTAATGTTTTAGTATTAGCTTCCAATTAAAAATAACAACGAAATATTTAAAGTTGAACTCTTTTTTAATTGTAGTAAAGTAATACGTTATATTCGTAAATAATAACTGATTACTCAAAAATATAAAACTGAAAACTTTTTAATTAGCCACTTCGCTGATAAACTTGATACGCATCAAGCGTAATTCTTCTAGGTCATATTCCCCCTCAAATTCTTTTAAAGCTTCTTCAATGTTATCGGAATGGGATTCCATAAAATAATCATGTATTTCTTCCTGCTGATCTTCATCAAGCATTTCATCCAGCCAATATTTGATATTTAGCTTAGTTCCTGAATTTACAATTTGTTCCATTTCGGAAATCAAAGCTTCCATAGTAAGTCCTTTTGATGACGCAATATCATCGAGAGGTAATTTTCTGTCTATATTTTGAATGATATACAATTTATTGACTGAATTGACACCGGTTGATTTTACAACCAAATCGTCAGGTCGAACGATATCATTATCATCAACATATCGACTAATTAATTCTAGAAATTCTTTTCCGTATTTTTTGGCTTTTCCCTCACCAACTCCGTGAATGTTTGTGAGTTCCTCACTAGAAATGGGATATTTAAAAGCCATATCTTCAAGAGAAGGATCTTGAAAAACTACAAATGGAGGAACACCCAATCGTTTGGCAACTTTTTTACGCAAATCGCGCAACATTGTCATCAATGTTTCATCAGCAACTCCAGTAGATTTTGAAGCCGTTATGATTGCTTCATCTTCAGACTCGTTGTACTCGTGATCTTCAGACATCATAAAAGAACTTGGTGATTTGATGAAATCTACTCCTTTTTTAGTGATTTTAACGATACCATACGTTTCTATATCTTTAGACAACAAACCGTCAACTAGAACTTGTCTTAGTAATGCCATCCAAAATTTTTCATCATGATCTACACCACAACCAAAAAAAGATTGAACATCAGTTCTGTGTGCTTTAATCATAGCATTTACACGACCTATTAAAGTAAAAACAACTTCTTTAGACTTGTATATATGCTTGGTATCACGAACTACTTCGAGTAATTTAACCACTTGTTTTTGGGCTTCAATTTTAACTTTCGGATTGCGAACATTATCATCCATGTCGGCACCATCGCCGGTTTCACTATCGAATTCTTCACCAAAATAATGCAAGAGAAATTTCCGTCTTGACATCGAAGTTTCGGCATAAGCTACAACTTCTTGCAATAAAGCAAACCCAATTTCTTGTTCAGCAACGGGTTTTCCGGATAGGAATTTTTCAAGTTTTTCTACATCTTTATACGAATAATAGGCTAGACAATGTCCTTCGCCACCATCGCGACCTGCACGACCTGTTTCTTGGTAATAACTTTCTAAAGATTTTGGGATATCATGGTGAATAACAAAACGTACATCGGGTTTATCAATTCCCATTCCGAAGGCAATAGTAGCCACCACTACATCTACATCTTCCATAAGAAACATGTCTTGATGTTTAGCACGTGTTTTTGCATCTAAACCCGCATGATAAGGAACAGCACTTATTCCGTTGACCTGCAAAACTTCGGCAATAGCCTCTACTTTTTTGCGACTCAAACAATAAATAATTCCTGATTTACCCTTGTGTTGTTTGATAAAACGGATAATATCCGATTCTATATTTTTTGTTTTGGTACGAACCTCGTAATATAAATTGGGTCTATTAAACGATGCTTTATAGGTTGTCGCATCGGCGGTATCTAAATTTTTGAGAATATCTTCTTGTACTTTTGGGGTAGCTGTGGCCGTAAGGCCAAT
The DNA here is from genome assembly GCA_947379965.1 of Flavobacteriaceae bacterium. Classification (GTDB taxonomy): domain Bacteria; phylum Bacteroidota; class Bacteroidia; order Flavobacteriales; family Flavobacteriaceae; genus Flavobacterium. Next base: position 5,768 of record CANCPC010000028.1, read on the forward strand.
TATTGGAACATCGCCTAATTGCTTGATAATATTTTTTAGATTCCTATATTCTGGTCTAAAGTCATGCCCCCATTCAGAGATACAATGCGCTTCATCAATTGCTACAAAAGAAATAGGCACCGTTTGAAGAAAATTAGCATATTCTTCTTTATTCAAAGATTCAGGAGCTACATATAATAGTTTTGTTAATCCTGAACTTATGTCTGTTTTAACTTGTGTAATTTCAATTTTGGTAAGAGAGGAATTTAATACATGTGCAATACCATTTTCTGAAGACAAACTCCGAATAGCATCAACTTGATTTTTCATGAGTGCAATTAGAGGAGAAACTACGATTGCTGTACCTTCTTGAATCAAAGCGGGAAGCTGATAACAAAGTGATTTTCCGCCACCAGTAGGCATAATAACAAAAGTATTTTCTTTATTGAGTATGCTTTTGATAACTTGTTCCTGCAAACCTTTGAATTGATTGAAGCCAAAATACTTCTTTAATTCTTTGTGGATGTCAATTTCGTTTGAATTCATTCTTTATTAATGGGATTTTATCTAAATTTGCGACACATAAAGATACTACTTTCTTTAATACATACAAATATTTATAATAATTCTATTTTGGATACAAAAGAAAATATTTTAATTTCAGCAAAGAAAACCATTCTTTCCGAGAGCGAATCTATAGCAAAACTAATTGATTTTATTGATGTTAACTTTGCGGAAGCAACCCAAGTGCTATTTAATTCTAAAGGAAGAATAATTGTTACTGGTATTGGAAAAAGTGCGATTATTGCGCAAAAAATTGTGGCAACATTTAATTCTACCGGAACTCCCTCCCTTTTTCTGCATGCTTCGGAAGCCATTCATGGCGATTTAGGAATGGTTCAGAATGATGATGTTGTAATTTGCATTTCGAAAAGTGGAAACAGTCCTGAAATAAAAATTCTAATTCCAATTTTAAAACGTTTTGGCAATAAATTGATAGCTATTACCGGAAATACAACTTCATTTTTGGCAAAAGAATCCAATTATATTTTGAATACAACCGTTGATGCAGAATCTTGCCCTAATAATTTAGCACCAACAAATAGCACTACTGCACAATTAGTAATGGGTGACGCACTTGCTGTTTGCTTGATGGAAATGCGAAATTTTAATAGTGACGATTTTGCCAAATACCATCCTGGCGGTTCTTTAGGAAAAAAATTATTGCTTCGAGTAAAAGATAGTATCGAAAATTCATTGAAACCAATGGTTGCGCCTGATGCCTCTATAAAAAAAGTAATTTTCGAAATCTCTGAAAAAAGATTAGGTGTTACTGCAGTTATCGAAAATGAAAAAGTAATCGGTATTATTACTGATGGTGATATTCGAAGAATGCTAAATGAAAATGATACATTTACTCATTTGACAGCAAGAGATATTATGACTAAAAATCCAAAAATGATTCAATCAACGACTATGGTTTCGGACGCTTTAAATATTCTTGAAGACTTTGCCATTACACAATTGATTGTAATTGATAATGACGAGTATATAGGCATATTACACTTACATGACATTTTAAAAGAAGGAATCGTATAATGGAAAATAAAACACTTAAAGAAATGTCTTTTTTGGACCATCTTGAGGAATTAAGATGGTTACTTGTAAGAAGTTCGGCAGCAGTAATAATAATGGCATTCCTCACTTATTTTGTAAGTGATTATTTGTTTGATACTATCATCTTTGGGCCAACAAGAGCTACGTTTTTTACCTATCGTTTTTTTTGTGATTTATCTCATCAATTAGGATTTGCAGATAGTATTTGCATCACCGAATTGCCATTTATAATTCAGAATACTGAAATGGAAGGTCAGGTAAATATGTTTGTTTGGATGTGTATTTTGGCAGGTTTCATCATGGCCTTTCCATATATATTATGGCAAATTTGGAAATTCATTAGCCCTGCGTTATATGAAAAAGAAAGAAAAAATGCTAAAGTATTCATATTCGTTTCTTCCCTTCTTTTCTTCTTAGGAGTACTCTTTGGATATTATGTAGTTATACCTATGTCCGTTAACTTTGTAGCAACGTTTACAGTGAGTCCTGTTGTAAAAAACCAATTTACTTTAGATTCTTACATTGGAATGGTAAAAACATCTATAGTTGCCAGTGGATTATTTTTTGAACTACCAATAATCATTTATTTCTTGACAAAACTAGGTTTAGTAACCCCTGAATTTTTAAGAAAGTACAGAAGATATGCCATTGTAATTGTACTTATTGTAGCTGCAATTGTAACTCCTCCGGATGTTGTAAGCCAGACAATTGTGGCTATACCAATGTTAATAATTTTTGAATTAAGTGTCATCATATCTGCTATTGTATATAAACGAAAAAAGAAAAGAGAACTCGCTAGCTAAGAACGTTTAAAAATTTTGAATACAAATAAAATGAAGTTAAGAGCCGAAAATCTAGTTAAAACCTATAAAGGAAGAAGTGTTGTAAAAGGCATTTCAGTAGAAGTGAATCAAGGAGAAATTGTAGGATTACTGGGACCTAATGGTGCGGGTAAAACAACTTCTTTTTATATGATTGTTGGATTGGTAAAACCAAATTTGGGTAATATCTATTTGGATGATTTAGACATCACAAACTATCCTATGTATAAAAGAGCGCAACAAGGTATTGGATATTTAGCCCAAGAAGCTTCTGTTTTTAGAAAATTAAGCATTGAAGATAATATTTTGAGCGTTTTGCAATTGACAAAACTATCTAAAGAAGCTCAGGAAGCCAAAATGGAGAGTTTGATTGCTGAATTTAGTCTAGAGCATATTCGCACCAACCGTGGTGATTTGCTATCTGGAGGAGAACGGCGTCGTACCGAAATTGCTCGTTGTCTAGCTACTGACCCAAAATTCATTTTGCTAGATGAACCTTTTGCTGGTGTAGATCCAGTTGCTGTTGAAGATATTCAGCGAATTGTAGCACAACTAAAAAACAAAAATATCGGAATCTTGATTACAGATCATAATGTCCAAGAGACTTTAGCTATTACAGACAAAACTTATCTTATGTTTGAGGGTGGAATTTTGAAAGAAGGAAAACCAGAAGAATTGGTTGTAGATGAAATGGTAAGGAGAGTATATTTAGGACAGAATTTCGAATTAAGAAAGAAAAAATTAGAATTTTAAAGTATTCAATAACCCACTTTATTGAATAATCAGATCAAAAAAAATAGAAATTTAAAATTTCAATTATGGAAATTCAAGGCAAACCAAGTAAGGAAACATTAGAAAAATGGAATAAAGATCCTAACAATTGGATCTGGGGAATACTATATTATAACAAAGAAGACAAAAGGCTATTACCACCAAAGAGAATACCTTGGACTGGCTGGACGGTAAATTTTGCCAATAGAAATTCGGTTATTTTGTTCATTTCAATAATGTTGTTAGTTATACTTTTTTTAAAATTCATAATTGACATCAAATAATAATTATTCAACTGTAATAAACTGCAACTGCTCTAGATCGCCATTGTAAATATTGACGTCGACATTACCTTTTATTCCCGGAATTGTGGCTTTTTCGGTAAATTGCCAAAACAACCAATTGTCGCCTATTTTTTCTCGATAAAAATTATAATTGGCTATCCAAAAAAGATAATCATTAAATTCTTCTTTCAAAAAATCATCATAGTATTTTTCGCTGGTATATATAATTGGTTTTACTTTATAATAAGCTTCGACTGCCTTTAACCAGCGACTTAAACCTAATTTCATATTTTTTAAAGACTGTTCTTTTGGAAGTTTTTCAATGTCTAAAACCGGAGGCAAATCACCTTTTTCAAGTTGTACTGTTCTAATAAAAATCTTGGCTTGTTCTAATGAATTTTCGTTGGGACGGTAATAATGATAAGCACCACGAATTATTTTATTTTTTTTGGCGGCAAGCCAATTGGTTGAGAATTTTCGGTCTGCTCTGTCATTTCCTGCAGTTGCACGTACAAAAACAAACTCAAGTGGAAACTGATTTTCTATAGTTTTAACCAATGTCCAATCAATATTTCCTTGAAATTCAGAAACATCAAAACCAATTGATTTTCCTTTATGATTTTTTAATACTTGAAAATTTCTAACATCCGAAATTCGTTTCGCTTCGACTTGTTCAGGAGTTAGTTTTTTCATTGATTTGTATCCCAAATAGTATTGCAATCCTTCTCGGTAATGATATATTAATCCAGAGAACAATGCTACTGAAAATGCAATTATAAAAAATCGAAATAATTTTATAGAAAGATTAGATTTCTTTGGAACTTTTCGTCGTATTGGAGTTCGTTTTCGGTTATAATTTCTCCTCATTTATGGAACCTTACTTTTTCAAAAACTTATTATTCACAACCGATAGTAAAACATAAGCAATTATAATCAAAGGAATTCCCAAGTATTGAAAAAATGCTATCAATAAAACCGAAAATAAAATAAAACAAATTGGCAAAGCGTTTTTCTTAAACCTAACGTCTTTTATTTTTAGAGAAAATAACGGAATTTCTGCATTGAGAATAAAAGCACTAAATACAGCAATCAACATTAAAAACCATTGATTACTAAGCATCTCTAACAAAGCTAAGGAATCAGAATGTTTTAAAATCAAAGGCAAACTAATAATAAAAAGTGTATTTGCAGGCGTTGGCAATCCAATAAAGGAATCCGTTTGACGAGTGTCAATATTAAAATTTGCTAATCGATAACAAGAACCTAAAGTTATGATAAAACCCATATAAGGCAAAAACAGATTTGGAAAAGCGGGATTTTGACATTTTTGTAATAAAACAAACATAACATAACCAGGAACAACTCCACTAGTCACCATATCGGCTAAAGAATCTAATTGTAAACCAAGTGGACTTGAAACCTTCAACAATCGAGCGAAAAAACCATCAAAAAAGTCGAAAAAAATACCAAGAAAAACAAAATAAAAAGCCATTTCAAAATTAGACTGCGAAGCAAAAACTAATGCAATGCAACCACAAAAAAGATTGAGCAACGTAATTAGATTTGGAATGTGTTTTTTAATAGTCATAATTTCTAAGTTAATTTTCAAAGTTTACAAATTTAATATAATAAGTGATGGAGAAGTACGTTTTTTACTAGAGATTTTTAATAGTGTTGTTGATAGAAGTTTTTATTTAGCCAAAGGAAGACTAAGCTCGGCAAAAAATTATATTTTTGATGAAAATTTCTCAGTCTTTAGACGAACAAATTAATCTATGTTGAAAACAACTCAATTCTACTTGATCCTTTTATTTTGTGCCAGTTCTTATGGGCAAGGCATGAGAAATTATTCGAATGAGTTTATGAATATTGGTGTTGATGCTGCCGCCTTAGGAATGTCAAATGCTGTAACTTCTAGCAGTAATGACGTAAATTCTTGTTATTGGAATCCAGCAGGATTGGTAAATATTGAAGACACGCAACTTTCTTTAATGCATGCTAATTATTTTGCCAACATAGCGCAATATGATTATATTGCTTATGCAAAACCCATAGATAATGAAAGTGCTTGGGGGATTTCAATGATCCGTTTTGGAGTAGACAATATTATGAATACCACCGAATTAATTGATAATCAAGGTAACATTAACTACAATAAAATTAGTCTTTTCTCAACTGCCGATTATGGTTTGACTTTTTCTTATGCTCGCAAATTACAGTTGCCCGGATTTCAATATGGCGTAAATGCGAAAGTGATTCGGCGAATCATTGGTAACTTTGCAAGTTCTTGGGGTTTTGGATTTGATGCGGGATTACAATTTGAAAGTGATGATTGGAAATTTGGCTTGATGCTTCGCGATATAACCACCACTTACAATATTTGGAATACTGACCAAACCGAGTACAAAAAAATAGCCAATGCTATACCGAGTAAAAATCAGGAATTACCTCAAAGCTCAGAAATAACTCCTCCAAAAGCACAATTAGGATTATCCAAAAAATTTATTATTAGGTATGATTACAGCCTAATGGTGGCATCTAACCTAAACATGCGATTTGCTAAAACAAATGATATAATATCGACTAATTTTGTCAGTATTGATCCTGCATTAGGATTAGAATTTGGTTATACTGATTTAGTTTTCGTGCGGGCTGGAGCAGGAAATTTTCAAAATATTCAACAATTAGACAGTTCTAAAAAAGTAGGTTTTCAACCCAATATAGGTTTAGGATTTAAATATAGAGGCATACAAGTTGATTATGCTTTAACAAATTTAGGCAATCAAAATACTACTTTGTATTCGAATATATTTTCTATAAAAGTAGATTTAGGGCAGTTTAAAAATTAATTTTATTACTACGTATACAAATGAATACAATTCTAAGAAAAATATTTTTGTCGCTTTTGTTGATCAATTCATTAAGCAGTTTTTCACAAAATATCCTATTATCAGAAAACGCAAGCGTTAGCGTCATAACCTGCGACACAGGAAACGAATCTTATTCGCTTTTTGGACATACTGCAATTCGAATAAATGACTTAAAAAACAATTTAGATGTTGTTTATAATTATGGTGCTTTTGATTTTGCTACTCCAAATTTTGTGGCAAAATTTGCTAAAGGAGATTTACAGTATTTTGCTGTTGCCAATAATTTTGAGGATTTTATGAAGCAATATAGCTACGAAAAAAGAAGTGTTTTCGAACAGGAATTAAATATTCCTTTAACTTACAAACAAAAATTATTTGACAATTTAACGAACGTTTTAAGTTCAAATGAAAGTTACTATACCTATAAATTTATTGATAAAAACTGTACCTCGATGGTGGTTGACATTTTGAACAAAACTTTAGGATCGCAGATAATTGTCAAGAAATCCGATACTAATATGAGTTATCGAACCATCTTATATCCTTATTTTGAAAATTCTTTTTATGAAAAACTGGGTACAAGTATCATTTTTGGAAAGAAAGTAGATGAACCTGGAACAAAAATATTTTTACCATTAGACCTACAAAAAAGTTTAAAGTTCATAAAATTTAAAGGAAATCTTTTATGTAAAAAAAGCCAAACCATTCTAGAGATTAAAAAAGAAACTACAAGTTCAGTTTGGAATAATTTTTATACTTATGTCTTTTTACTTGTACTAATAATCCTCATAAATAAAAGATTCATCGAATTATTTTACTTTTCTATAATGGGATTAATAGGTTTATTTTTCCTTTTTATGGGCTATTATTCGGAACATCTAGAATTATCAAACAATTATAATACACTATTATTTAATCCAACACTTCTGATATTAATCTATTTTGTGGTGTCGAAAAATAAAAAATGGATCGTCAATTTAGCAGTAATGAATGTAGTTTTTCTTCTTGCTTATTTAATGGTTATGATAACTAAAATTCATTTGTTAATCGTTTTACCACTTATCATAACAAGCATGGTATTATTGGTAAAAACAATTTTCAAAAGCAGTAAACGAATTCCTATTGTACTTTAATAAATTCAACCACAAAAAAAAATGGGATTGGGGGGATTTAGAAAACGATAAAATTTATTGTCCTTTATAAAACAAAACTGTGCTTATGGTTTTAATAGCAATATTCAAATCTAAAAAGACACTTCTATGTTTTATATAATACAAGTCATACTGTAGTTTTATAAGGCTATCTTCTATAGATTCACCATATGAATAATTTACTTGTGCCCAACCCGTTAATCCAGGTTTTATAACATGTCTTGTTTCATAAAAAGGCATAATCTCTGCAATTTCTTTTACAAAAAAAGGACGTTCTGGTCGTGGACCAATTACTGCCATATCTCCTTTTAATATATTTATAAATTGAGGAATTTCATCTATTCGCGTCTTTCTCAAAAATCTTCCAAAAGGAGTTATTCGGTAATCATTTTGTTTCGAAAACATTGCCCCTTCTTTTTCGGCATTTTCGATCATGGTTCTAAACTTGAAGATTTGAAATGTTTTTCCGTTTTTCCCAACTCTTTCCTGAGTATAAAATAACTTACCCTTATTGCCAAAAACATTTATTAAAAGTATAATGGGAATCAATATAGCTGCAAATAATAGTCCAATCACTGAAATAAAGATTTCTATTATTTTAACAATTAATAAATAGAGTTGATTATTATTAATTCTATTAAAAGGAAAAAATTTATAAAAATCCCGAGTAATGTATTGCACCGGAATACGTTGGGTTTTATACTCATATACTTGTGTATATTCGCGAATGGTTGTACCCGATTCAAGTAAATAAAGTAATTTTTGATAAAGTTCAACTGTGAGGTCTTCGGTTTTTTGAGTCGCAATGACAATTTCAAATAGTTTATTATCCGTTGCAAAATTCAACAAATCATCAACCTTGAGATGTTTAACAAAATGAAATCCTATGTTATCGCTTTTGTCGGGTTCCGAATTAACGTAAGCAATAATTCGATAATGTGGATCAGAACTTTCAAGCCCAATAATTAATTCTTCTACCTGATCTCTGTCACAAATTAGTACAACGTTTTGTAAAAAACGATTAGAAGCTAAAAATTTTACATAAAAAAACCGCCAAGCCAACAATGCAAAAAGAAAAGTAAAATAAAAAAGTAAAATTTGAAATCTGTTATTGGGTAATTGAGCAGAAAAAATAGGAGTAAGCAAATAAAACAATACAGTAACTGAAGCAGTTAAGATACTACTTTTCAATACTTGGTATTGATTACTAGCAATTTGAAGGTTATACATTTCAAAAACCGTCCCAATAATATTAAGATAAATTGCGAAAACAAATGCATAATAAAAATTAAAGGTCAACCCTTTTAGATATTCAAGATCTAAAAAAGTACCTACAAAATAAAGTGCAACTAAAACAAAAACAACATCGCAAATTCTCAAGAGCAACTTTCTCTCAGAGACTTCAAAATGTATTTTGTTTTTACTTTTCATGGATATCCGCTCAGTTTTAAGTGTTATACAAATCTACACAATTGAAAAATAATATTATTAATAAAAAGATAAAGAATAGGATTAATAGAATTAGATATTAAATATCGATTGTTTTCTATTCAATTATCAGTTGGTTTTAAAAATATTTATTCAGTTCTATCAAGAGCATCTTAATTTAAAAAGAGTAAAATAATATCTTTAAGAAATCGAACTATCCATTGTGGTAATTTCTCTTTTTCGAAAAATTTGTCCAAAATTAACATTGAGCAAAGACAAGGAATAAACGAAAGCTGGAGCTGCTGTTCGCATCGCAGCATGATTAATACTTAAAAACCAAAAACACAAAAAGCATAATAAATACATATTAAACTTATTCTCTATGTACAAAACTAGCGGAGTAAAAAACAAGATTAACAAACATAAAATTCCTAACGAACCATGCTCGGCAAGCATTCGAGTAATCTCATCATGGGATAATACATCTATACCGGTTTGCTCCTTTCGAATTTCTCTTCCTTTACCTACTCCAACGCCCAAAATGGGATTATTAAAAAAAGTAGTGATCTCATCTGTGGCAATTTCTTCTCTACCTGTGAATTGACTTTCTTTAGCACGCCCTGCAGCATCCTGATTAGCATAGCGCTTATCGATAAGTCCTCTTGTTTGAAAGGAAGTATAACCCCAAATTGCCATTATGCTAATGGTCAAAAATAAAAAAATGTAATTTAATTTTACTCTTCCGGAATAATTTGATTTAAAATAGAGAAAAAACAGCAATAGAAGAATCATCAAAAAACCGGTAACCATACCCCCTCTTGAAAAAGTTACCAAACCGCGATAACAAATATTTAGAGCTATGATTAAATTCAAAACAAAAATAAAATTTGTACGAGATTCTAGCATAATTCTCGAAAAAAATATAAACATTCCCAATCCTAAAATAGTTGCTACTTGATTAGGACCATAACCCCCTGAAGCTTCAAAACTAGATCCGGTCCCCGTAATAATATCTCTTATATTTGGAGTGTAAAATATTAAATACACAGTACAGGTGATAATTGGCAAACCTAAACTGATAAGAATAGAGTTCATTTCACTTAAAGAAATCTTACGCCTGAAGGTATAAAGAGACGCAACACCTAAACAAACCGGTCCAGAAATATTAAAAGCAATAGTCGTCCTGATATCTGTATCAAAATCGAGAGCAAAAGTCGAAATAACAACACTTGGTACTAATAAAATTAAAAATAACCAATAGGGTAAAGCTCCTCTAGAGAAACCGCTAAAATACATTCCAATAATAATAAAAACCATCACCCCATATTTCGAAATTTCATATAAGGGATTACCATGTGTCATCCTCAAGAAAACTTCACTACCTACCACATAAGCAGCCACAATTAGCGCTTCATTGTTTTTGTTTTGTTTCTTGATGATATAATAGGCCCCAAAAATAAAAATGGAATAACCATAAATTTTTGACACAAAAGGAAATAAATACACTAAAAAACCTATTCCAACATGAAAGAGGATTAAATTAAGATATAAAATATCATCTTTTTTCATTTGCAACTAATTTCTAACCAATTTAAATATTGATCCATAACAGCTCCTTCCGAAAAATTTTCCATAATAGTTTTGTGAAGTACTCTGCCAAAAATAGATTGTAAGTCATTATTATCCATCAATTGAATCAAAGCTTTGCGAAACAAATCTATCTCCTTAGGGTCTATTAGAAAACCATTTTTATCGTTTGAAACTAAACTATTTATTTCACCCACGTTTGTAACTACAATAGGTTTTTGGTACCAACCATATTCTAATAGTGCCACTGGTAAGCCCTCGGATTGCGAGGTTAAAATCCCTATATCAATCTGATCCATGATGTTTTTAATATCTTGTTTTGAACCATATAAAAAAACGGTGTTCTCCAAATTAAATTCGAAAATCATATTTCTTATTTGTTTTGAATAATCATCTTCAAAATCTTTCCCTATCAAATGAAACGTCCAATCGGGATGAGATTCTTTGATTCGTTTAGCAACCTCAAGCAAAAAAAAATGATTTTTCTGTATTCTTAAATTAGACAAACAAAGGATTCTCCTACTTTGAATTCCTTTCAAAACAGTGTATTCTTTAACTTCCCTTTCAATAGTGGGAAAATTAGGTAAATAAATACTATTTGCAAAATGTAATTGTTGTTTTGCCCAAACTTTGAGGTTTTGATTCACAGCAATGATTCCATTAAAGAAAGGGATAATTAGTCGCAAACTCAAGAAAGGCCTTTTCGAAAGAAACTCACTATCGCCGTAATGGTCATGCCAAATTAATTGAATCGATGGTAAAGTAATTTTCAACAGAAAGGCCATAAAAAATGAAGTACTGTGCGCATGTACAATATCTATCTTATGGCAAATTACGAATTTTCGCAATTGAAAAAGAGCTTTTAAATCGAAGCTACTTTTCTTCTTTAAAAAAGCATAGAATACCTTCTCACTCAGCTGATTCAAAAGTGCTCCTTCTTTTCTGGTCACTACTAATCCAGAAAAATCAATCTTGCTTGAAAGTGCATTGGCATAATTCACAGCCATTCGTTCCGCACCACCAGATTCTAATGAGTCTATAATTTGAATTATTCTCATGAATACAATAGTTTTTTTATTTCTTTCTCAAAAACATCCATCGTATACTGGCGTGACCAATCACATGCTTTTTTGCTTTTATTTTCAAAATCAACATGATTATTTATAATTGCTTCAATTTGAAATTGATCTTCTTCTAAATTCATAGATAATAAAAGTCCTCGATTTCCTTGATCAAGCATAAAAGGAATGCAGGAAACTAAGGTCGCTAAGGGGACACAACCCCAAAACATGCCTTCGGCTACAGCTTTAGGCCAACCTTCGCTTTCCGAGGCTAAGATAACAAAATGACTGCTTTCGTACCCTTTTTGAAGTACCTCTTTAGACTGATTTCCTTCCAGAAAAATTATTTTTGCTAGATTATGTTGGATTATATATTTTTCTAATTTCTCTCTTTCAATTCCTTCTCCGTACAAAGTTAAAGCAACATCGAGTCCTTTTTTATATAGAGCTTCCACTATTTGTATTGCATACAAAGGATTTTTACCTCGTACTAGTGTGCCTACGAAAACAAAATTTATTCTTGATTTTAAATCCTTTTGCATCAATGGCAATTTATCAGCTTCAGTAAAGGTGGAGGTAAAAAAAGGTTTGATATTTTTACTACTCCCCTCCCATTCTCCATAAACTAATACTTGCATGTTCCGAGTTAGAAAAGTATTACTTAAAATCCATTTTTGCAATCTATAACTAAATGGTTGCCTTGATTTAGGATCCCAATTACCGGCATACTTAGCTGTTTTAATTTTATTTGGAAATAAAATCTGTACTAAACAACCTAATAAACCAATATTTCCAGGACATCGCAAATGAATATGATTTGCTTTTTGCATGGCCAAAAAGAGGTGCCAACTTATTCTAGGAATTTTAAAAATAGAACTTAAAATTGATTTTAAACTTAAAACATCAAAACTATCAATTGGTATAAATTCAATATTTTCGTGCTCATACTTAATTTCGATAGCGGTTATTGCAGAATTAGAAAAAGGAGCTACAATAATCAGTTTATCAATTTCTTTGATCCAACTATTCATTTCCCGGACATAAGGAGCATAGGCATAAAACGCCTTGTTTTCTATTGTATGCGGAACGTGAGTGATGATAACGAAGATCATTTATTTCTATTCAGATGGGAATTAGTTATTCTTATTGTATATGTATACCTAAATATTTTCAATGCCAATATAAACTTCAATTAGTAAGTTTTGGTTTATTCAAAAACAAACTCCACCAACCAATAGTTCTTCCTAAAGCTTCTGTAAAAGCTTGTTTTCTATTCGTAGTGGTCAATGTATTTGTAAACCGAATCAAGGTCAAGAGAATAGTTATCGAATGCCATTTCAATTTTGCATTAAATAATGGTTTTGGATTTTTTGTTCGCCAAACATACCAACCATTTCGTACCACCATTTTTCCATATTGGTATTGGTTGGGTCTTCCAGAATCGGCATGATAATGGTTTAATTTAGCTGAAGTATTCACATATAACTTTCCGATTTTAGACACTCGCAAGGTGAAATCAGCGTCCTCATATAGACCATAACCTTGAAAATAGGTAGAAAATTGCAGCGTATCAAAAACCTCTTTTCTAAAAGATGAAACACCTCCCATTAGCATTTCGACAGGATATATTTTTCCGCTTGGAGGGAAGAAACCGATGCTTCGACCATGCGAATATAAAGAGGAATATCCTGGGGGACAATCACTATCTAAACCTAATTTTTTTCGGAGAATAAAGCGACTTCCGTCTTTTCTTTTCCAACCATCAAAAAAATATTCCTCTATTTTGGGTTGGTAATTATCCCCCACAAATTCACATTTTGTTTCATCAATAATAGCCCCTCCAACACCCATAGCTTCAGGATAAATGGTGTAGGTTTTAAGAAGCTCTTCAAAATAATCCTTTTCTAAAACGGTATCGTCGTCCAAGAAACAAACCACTTCCATTTCTGTTCCCACTCTTTCAATACCAAAATTTCTTTGTTTGGTTAATCCTCTATGCTCTGGTGGAACACTAAAATAGTTCAAATTCTCGAAATGATTTTGTTCTAGAACTGCTTCCGTTTCTGTATTTGTTGAACCGTCTACAATCAGAATTTCATCGGGATATAGCGTTTGTTTCTGAACCGATTGCAATAATAGCAATAAGGGTTGAGGACGCATATAGGTGCAAATGATTAAGCAAAACTTCATTATTTTTTATTTAATTCATTTGCCCAAAACACACTTCTATTCCATTGTTTGTTGAAATTTAAAAGATAAGCAATTGGATTTTTAATCATTTGGTATTTATAATATTTAAAAAACAAGATCAGTTTATAACCTAAACGTTGTTCATGGGTATTATGTAATAATTGATAAAGCATAACCGTAGGCGATGGTTTTGGTTTTATAATATCTTTTTCCCATTCTAAAATAGGTTTAATTCTAAATCCTCCTACTGGTGCTTTTAAATGAATAATATTTGGTTCTGGAAAATAAATCACATCCTCTCCATTATTTCTTAATTGCATTCCAAAATCGGAATCTTCGCCAAAACCAAATTCAAAACCCATTTTAAAATTACAATCTTTAAAACTTTCCTTATTCACAAAACTACAACCTGAACCGAAACTACTCCATTGAAAAAAATTTTCATAACACCTCATATCTTCATTTTTTAAGCAACTAAATGAAACCGAATTTGCCCCAAACCTTTTGATATTCTCAAATGCTTTCTGGATAAAATTATTCATAATTCTGATATCATCATCAGCAAAAAAAACCCAATTACTTTCAACCTGACTCAAAGCTAAATTTCTTGCATTGCAAGCACCTGTTTGGTGTGTAAAAGTATGTTTAATAATAAATGGCCATTTTTCTGCAGTCAAATAATCCAATTCAGATACGCTATCAGGTAATGGATTTTGTTCAACTATAATTACATTCTTAGGCAAATACTTTTGATTTCTTAAATCGCACAAAAAATCATACAAATAGTTTCTTCTCCCAATTGTAGGAACAATTACATCAATAGTTTCTTCATTAACAATTTTTAAAGTAGAATTGACATTAATAGCATCAAGGTTAATGCTATTTTTATTTCTATTTTTATAAAAACCTGAGTATATCATCTCTAAAATCGAAAACTTCCGTTCATAAAATATTAAATTCATGAATAATAAAAATACCCATCTAGTTTTGTAATGTTGTTTTACAAACCGAAACAACGTATAATGAGAATCTTCTTTCGCAGTACCTCTTGGTCCAAAATCTAATAACAATCTTGGTTCTGAATAACATAATAATCCTAGTGGCATGCATAATTTAGCCATTGAATTTAGATAATAATCAAAATCAGCATCCATTTTGATTTTTCCATTTATTTCAATAAGTACAGAAGAATGAATAATTCCTACATCACTGCTCATTTGCCAAGTAGGATAGCGAACATTTTTATTTACTTTTATAAATGGAGATTCATCAATGTATCCTATTTTTTTACCTAAATAATTAAAATCACTAGGATTGTAGGAAAGCATCATTTTATCATGATGCAATAGGGAGTCAATTTCATCTAAATTTAAATTTTTTTTATAAACTTCGTTACACCAAACAATTTTTGATTGAGGAAACTGAGTTGCTAATAAGTTTAAACCACCCGAAATTGTAATCTTTTTATCGAAAAATAATGCTGTTTTTTGATCAGAACTCACACTTAAAATTCGATTATTTTTATGATATACTACAATCAAGACTTAGTTTATTATAGATTTATAAAAGGACAAACTCTTTTTTGCTACAACCTCTGTACTAAACTTTTCTTCTATTTTCTTTCTTGCATTAATTCCGAATCGTTTTTGTAATTCTGGATTATTTAGTAGCTCATTAATTTTTTCCGCATATTCTTTATGATGCGTTGGATGCACCAGAAATCCTTCAAGACCATTATCAATAATTTCAGTTGCCCAACCTACATTCGAAGCTACAAGTGCTTTTTGCATGGCCATTGCTTCTAACCAAGAAACAGGCAATGCCTCAGCAAAAGAAGGAAAAACACAAACAGTAGCTTGCTTTATCAGGTTTTGTATTTCTGCATAAGGAACACTTCCTAAATAAGTGACGTTTTGTAGAGCCTCTTCCGAAAACTTGGATTTCATAATTTGCCAAGTCGAAGAAGTTCCAGAAATAATATCAGGTACATCTTTACCCACTAAAATGAGTTTAGCCATTGGATTTGATTGAATCACTTCATTGAAAATAAGAGGTAGTTCCAGTAATCCCTTTTTTCGAATTAAACTTCCAAAATATAAGATAGTGTATTTGAATTCTCCTTTATTTGGTTTAAAATAATTGACATCTATCGAATTTGGGATTATTGAGAATTTATTATTGAATCCAAAAACTTCGTTGGTTAAATCAGCGGTAAATTGACTTACTGAAAGCAAGTAATTCGCTTTATAAAGCGCTCTTCTCTCATGAAATTTATTAATCCATTTTACGGAACGATTATCCAAATGACAAAAATAAGTATCGGAACCATGAAGTCGAATGACAATAGGGCATTTTTTGGGTTGAATAAAAGATGTTATTCCTGTCCAATCAGGTGCTTCTACCAGATCGATTTCCTTGATAGAATATAATTGATTAATTATTGTCTGTATTTTTTTTCGGGTCAATAACCAAGATATTCCCTTAAACTTTACGTTTTTTATTTGATGAATTATAATACCATTATCATCAAAAATAGCATCTTCTTTTTGACCATATACCAAAACCAGAACCGAACAGCCCTGCTCCAAAAGTCCAATAGCCAAATTCTTGATACTCGTACCTATTCCTCCTGAGCTTCCAGTTTTTACATGTGGGTATTCAGGGGTTAGAAAAGCTATTTTCATTTTATTAATTGTATATGTTCATTTACCATTTTCATCAAAGAGAAATAATTCTCTATCAAAATCCTAGTATTCGTATTGATATTTAAGTTGCCTAAATAAATGTTTTCAAGAATTCCTTTTAACTCTAAAGTATTTTTTACATCAAAAATAAAACCATTAACCCCATTATCAATTACCTCTTCGTTACCACCAACATTCGTAGTAATCACAGGTACATTTGCAGCAAGACTTTCCAAAATAGACAAACTAAAACATTCCATATGGGTAGGTTGCAACATATAATCATAATTTGAATACAACTCTTTCAAGTTAGGTTTGTTTCCCATAAAACAAAAACAATTTTCTAAATGTAGATGTTTTATGTTTTCAACTAATTCATTTTTGTATGGACCATCCCCATAAATATCAATTTTCAATTCATTTTTTATTGTTGGAGGAAGAAGATGAACTGCGGCAATTAAATCCTGAACTCCTTTGGACTTCCTTAAATGTGAAACTACCAGAAATGTAGGTTTAAAATATTTTCGTTTAGTTCTTATATGTATATCACCAATGAAAACCCCATTATAAATAGTGTTTGTTTTCATCTTGAGGTGCGATCCAAAATCTTTTATTATTTGATTTACAGTATAATTTGAAACCCCAATAAATAGATCAATATATCTTGAAAATAAAATTCCCTTAACTTTTTTTTCAATTTTTTTCTTCAACACATATCCATTTAATGGTCTTGGATTGTGGTCTATCGCAATAATTTTAGCAAAAGTTAGCTTGCTTATTTTATAAAAAAAAGGGGTACATAATTCGATAAAATGGGTAATAATATATGAATATTCCTTTTTATTTACTTTTAGATAATCAAGAAAATAATTTTCAATATTATGATTATCAGAATGTAAAATAGTTAATTTAGAATACTCTCCGTGGTTGGATTGATTTGGAAAAAACCAATCAACGGATATATTTTTTTTTTTGCATTCCGTATCAAATAACCAAAAGAAATAGTCCATTCCTCCCACTCTCTCAGGAAGCAATTCGTAATTGCAAAGTATCGCTATTTTATTTTGTTTAATCATTTATAGAAAATAACATTTTTGCAATTCTTTTGCTAGTTCCTTGAAGTGGTTCACTTATTTGCAAATCTATCATTGATTTTCTATTAATTGCATTCTCTTTGGGATGTATTAAAGCTTTATTGATTTGATCAATTAATTCTTTTGAATTTTTTGCAATAGTTACAGAATAACTTTCGACTACTTTTTTATAATGATCGTAATTTAAAAACCGCTGATCATTATACAAGCCATTTTCAGGATTTCCAAAAACCGTATTAATTACAGGTTTATCAAACAACATAAAATCTAGACTCATTGTCGAACACATATTGATATTTAAATCTACATTTTCTAATAGAGAACGTAAATCTTTAATATCCTCATCTGTTGGGACTCTCTGGGACCAACTTTCGGCATGGTTTTCACGAGTCAAAATCCATTTAGGAACATTCCAAACAATCTCTGGAAATTCTTCCCTAATAGCTCTAAATCTTACATCATCTTCAGCAGGAGAGGTTCTCACTAAAAGTTGCACTTTTGTTTTAATCAAATTATTTCTAATAGCATTAGCAATTGCTCGGATAACTATAGGGTCATTTTGACCAATCGAGGCATCGGCACAACTGTAACATATTGTCTTTAAATTAGCATTCAAATTAAATTTTGCAAAAAAGTCCTCAGATAAAGTTTTGTATTTTTCCATTACATAAGGCTCAAATTGGGGAGTTCCAACAACTTTAACCTTTTCATCGTTTACATTTGGATAAAAGTGTAATAATTCACTTTTCATTAGGTGACTCCAAACCAAGAAATAATCAAATTTTCCAAGCATTCTTCCCTTTGAAGCAAGATTATCCCAACTAAAAATAAAAGTACTTATAGGAATTTTTAAATATTGGGCAGCAAATAAAAAAGGGGCTAAATAAGGTGGTCGTTGATGCGTAAAAAAAATATGCGTTGGCTTATCTTCATTCAATATTTGCATATAAGAATGGCTTATTTTAGAGTTAGAAAAAGACATAAATTGCATTTTTTCGAACAATAAAATACTCTTATCCCAATGGATAAAATAAGTAAACCAATAAATAGCTTTAATGATTAAAGAACGTTTAGAATTGGTCTTAGGATAGCCAGAAACGAGGTTGTCATTCATACCATAAAAAGCCTTGTGTTTTTGTAAATGAGCCAATTCTTTCCACTTTCTAAAAAACCAAGTCGTTTTACCTTCAACGAAAACGTCCAATTCTTTGAATATAACATTGGATTGGGAAATGGAATCAAAAGCACTTTTAGGCAAACCTGAATAAATAGTCACAACATCAAATTGTTGACTAGCTTCAGAGATAAAATCACTCATAATAAAATTACGAAAGCCTACACCATCTGTTAATACTATTCCTAATTTTTTCATTTTTAATTTTTCAATTATCCCTAAATTGTTTCTGATGATTGATTTTCCAAATAGCTTCATTTTCTAGTGATTTCATGAACAATTGAGCACTATTTCCTTGTCCAAAATCAGATTTTGTTTTTTGAACATGATGTAAATCTATATTATTCAAAGCATGACTAATACTATTTAAGTTGTAATCCACATTAATAATAGATGTATGTACTGCTCTATTTTGTTGTCGTGTTCCAATATTAATAATGGGAATACCATAATAAGGTGCCTCCCTAATTCCTGCACTACTATTACCTATTATGAATTGACTGTTTTTCAATAAAGTCAAAAAATATTCAAAACGTAAAGATGGAAAAATACGGAATCTAGAATTGTCCTTTAATATTTTATAACCCTCAATAATACCAGAACTTCCTAAATCATTATTAGGGTATATCACCACGTAATTATGAGTATCGTTAACTAAAGCGGCTATAAAATCATCTGCATAACTTTGCATTTCATTAGCCTCAGTGGTTACGGGATGAAACATCACAATAGCATAATTATCAAAAGGAATTTGATAATAGTTCTTCGCTTCTTCAATTAAAGGTAAATCTGAGGAAAACATAATGTCAATATCCGGGGAACCAATGGTGAAAATGGACGAATCCATTTCGCCCATTTGCTTTAATCGATTGGCAGCATTTTCATTGGAAACAAAATGAATATGACTTAGTTTGCTTACACTATGTCGAATTAATTCATCGACCGTTCCTGAGATTTCGCCTCCTTCAATATGAGCCACTAAAATATTATTCAACGAGCCTACAATAGCTCCAGCTAAAGTTTCAACACGATCACCATGAACTATTATCAAATCAGGTTGAATTGTTTTTACATAATTAGAAAATCCCTCTATGGTTTTGGCCAAAGTCAAATCCATAGTAGTTTCATGGGTATGATTCTCGAAAGAATGAATATTCTCGAAATTACATCTTTCTATTTCAATTAAGGTATAACCATATTCTTTTTGCAAGTGCATCCCAGTAACAAAAACAAAAACTTCAAATTCATCTTGTTTTTCAAGAATTTCAATCAGTGATTTTATTTTACTAAAATCAGCTCGAGTTCCTGTTAGAAATACTATTTTTTTCATCTTTATTTAAAACTTTATTGGCTTATTCGATACAAATTTTATTAAGAAAAAAAATCTTCTAAAAGTAAAATACAATTCTACAAAAACATTTATAACTATTCTAATAATTGATCCAATTAAGGCTTTAGCTGCTTTTTCATAATTGTATTCTATATTCCATAATTGATACCCCCCAATGGTCTCATTTTTATATCTAACATAGAGCTGCTTTGGATTTCTTTTTATATCATAACAAAAAATAGAAGGTGAAAATTCAATGTCATATCCGTTTTTTATAACTCTTAATGACCACTCTTTATCTTCCATTGTTCGGATATCCTCTTTAAACTTATGTTGCTCCCAAACTTTTTTATTGAAGGCAGAACCACAAAATATCAATCCAGAGACGTTTGCATCTGTTTTAGAAGATACATTGTTTATATAGTTTTTAAAATCATTCGTATTGTGCAAGCATCGTAAACCAGCTAAATTTTCATTCTCTGAAAATCTATTTATTATTTGCTTAAAAAAATCATGGCTAACGGGATAGGAATGGGCGCTAAATATAACCACAATAGCATTTGAAGCACTTGAAGCAGCTAAATTAGCACTCCCTCCATAACTGAATTTTTCAATTTGAATCCGTTTTGCTCCATATTTTCGTATTACATTTTCACTATCATCGACAGACATATTATCAATAACTACAATTTCATCAATATCTTCTTTATAGCGTTCTTTTAAATTCTTAAGTAAAAATTCAAGTGCACAAGATTGATTTTTATTTCTAATTACAACCGAAACTTTATTCATAATCTGAATCCATTAACTGTTCATCATTTTCAATATTTCTAGTTGCTTTCTTACCCAACAAATCATTAAAATGTTCTGCTAGAATCTCCCCTGTTCCAGGACGTTTTACCCAAATATTATCTTTTGTAAATATTTCCCCTTGCTTAATATTGGCAATACTACAAACAGTTGCAAAAGCAAAATCGATGGTAACTTGCTCTTCTATCGCTGGTGCTTTTATGCCACCACGCATTTGCCAAATTTCATTCGAAGCAATAATCAAGTCTTTGGTGGCTTGCTCATCCATACTACATATTATATCTGGTCCGGTTCGGCTCATAGTATCTGTAAAATGCCGTTCTAAAATACATGCTCCTAAAGCAACAGCACCTAAACAAGCATTATTGTTCAATGTATGATCCGATAATCCGAAAACTTTTTCGGAAAAAGCTTCATGCATGGCTACCATTGCTCCCAAACGCACCAAATGGGTTGGTGTAGGATACAAATTTGTGGTATGCAATAAGGCAACTGGAATTTTATGTTTGTCAAAAATAGCCACCGCTTTTTGAATACTTTCAATCGTATTCATTCCAGTACTCAATATTATGGGTTTTCCAAAAGAGGCAATGTGTTCTAATAAAGGGTAATTATTACATTCGCCCGAACCTATTTTATAAGCTGAAATATCAAATTTTTGTAATCGATCAGCGGCAGCACGAGAAAAAGGAGTAGAAATAAATAGCATTCCTTTACTTTCAACATATTTTTTTAATTCCAATTCATCAGATTCATTGAGAGCGCAGCGTTCCATTATGTCGTATATGGAAACATCCGAATTACCTGGTATTACTTTTTTTGCTGCTCCAGACATTTCGTCTTCTACGATATGGGTTTGATGTTTGACAATTTCAACCCCTGACCTATATGCAGCATCAACCATTTCTTTAGCCACAGCCAAAGATCCTTCATGATTAATACCGATTTCAGCAATGACTAATGGTGGATAATCGAGGCCGATTTTTCGTCCTGAAATTTCTATAAATGGATTCATAGATGAATTATGAATTTATTAAATAAATATTCTGCAAAATCTAAATCTTCTTGGGTGTCTATATCTGCATTAGCAAAAATGTGATTTACTTCATAAGGAAAAGCACTTTCAGAAATTATTTTATGTTCCATTATTAATTTAGCTTTACTAATGTATAACAATCCGTTTTCGAAATAAAGAGTTTCTAAATCTTGACTTCGTTGACCAATTTCATAATTGAAAGGGATGAATTTATTCGAATCTACTTTGCCCAACTTATGATGTATTCTACTGACTGTAAATAAACTATCGCAATTTCTATTTTGAAATATTTCAAAAGCTTCCTTTAACAAATTTTGTGGTCGAAGAGGGTTTGTAGGTTGTAGTAAAATTACATTTTCTACCTCAACTTCTATCGACTCTAAAACGTGTTTTAAAGCTGAAACTGAAGGTTCAAAATCACCTGACAAACATTCTGGCCTATCTATTACTTTAGCTCCATAGTGCAAGGCAATTTTTTTGATTGATGCATCATCCGTAGAAACATAAATTTCATCAATAATTTCAATATTTTTCTGAGCATATAAAATACTATGCACAATCAAAGGAGTACCACCCAAGGACAAAACATTCTTGTTGAATAAGCGCTTGGAACCGCCACGAGCTGGAATTATTGCTATAGTTTTCATTTACAACTCTTAAATTTTTTTATTCAAAATCCTTTTCTTTAAATAGATATTTATTTTTTTTTCAATGGTATGAGTATATAAAATGGACATGAAAATAAATAAGAGTATTAATACCAAAGGAAATATAAATTCATTTGGATTTAAAAATTTACTATATTTATAAATGATAAATACACCAATGTTTTCATGAATCAAATATAGAAAATAGGAGGAAACACCAATATTTAACAAAAACTTATGTTCCAGAAAATGAATTCGTTTAGGGCAATAAACCAAAAACATAAACAGAATTAGAAAAATAAAAACAATTACAAATTTCAAGTAATCGTTGTGGCATTTATAGATTTGAAATAATGACAAACATAATAAATAGATTTTTAGGTAAGTAGAAGTTTCTTTTTTTTCTCTTTTATTTTTAAAAAATAAATAAAATAATACCCCAAAACAAAAATATGGAAGAGATTCAATCAAATTAAAAACTATTAAAAGAGATTTAATTTTATTTATTATAACACCGTTAATTCTAGGTAAAAAAAAATAAAGAGCAATCAAAATAGCTGAAAGTCCAAAAAATAAAA
>CANCPC010000029.1 GCA_947379965.1 Flavobacteriaceae bacterium
GTATTATTCGGTCGCCATAATTGATGTAAAGTTGCTTTCTATTGTCTTGCAATTTTCTTTTAATTATAGAAAGAGTGCATTCTTCTCCATTATTATCTATGCAAGTAAAAGTATAAACAAGATCAGAATCATTTTCTTCTACAGGCTGATAATTTACAATTTCGAATACTTGAATAGCTTGAGAATAAACAACAATTCTGTTTTTATTAGTGTCTAACGTAACAATTATATTAACTAAAGATAAATCCGACCATTTACCCCATTTTCCGTTTTGTTCTTTTTCTAAAACACTTAGTCCAGAAGTACTGAATTTGTAGGTTTGACCATGGGAATGATGTAAACATAATCCAAAAAATAGGATAAGAATTATTGATTTTATTTTCGTCATTATTTAAAATTTAATAGAAGGCTAAAGTAATATAAATAGACCTAGAAATTAAAACTTTCCATATGCCTTTTAACATTTTCAATGCTCAAAACCAAATCTAAAACAATTTCACTTAAGGGTTTTATTCAATGAATTATAAATCAAACAATTGGGTGTTTTATTTATTGATAGTTTGAACATTATTTTTTGATTATTTTTCCACTCTTAGAAAAACCGTTTGATTCTATTTGGTATAAATAATCGCCTTTATTTAATGATTTTAATGAAATTAATGGAGATTGTTTTACAATACCTTTTTCTAGGACTTTTTGTCCTAAATCCGAATAAATAATTAGAGTTCCTGAATCAAAGCCACCGGGCAAAGCAACTGAAATAGAATCGCTCGTTGGATTTGGATAAACTATAAAATCACTTTTCGAAAACGAATTTACCGTTAATCCATTGGTTTTAGCCAAACCAAAATCGGGTATTCCATAACCGTATTGCGCCTGTGTTTTTAAAACTGGATTATAATTATCCGCCGATTGAATAATCAATTGTTTGATTTCTTGTGCTGTTTTTGTTGGGAAAGCTTGCCATAAACAAGCTATCATTCCCGCCATAATCGGACATGAGAAAGAAGTTCCACTTGCCGTACCAATATTTCCAGACGTATCGGATAAAACCGAATAAAGACCTTGCGCCATTACATCTGGTTTTACACGACCATCATAACTTGGTCCAATTGAACTAAACGAAACATAATTCCGATCTGATTTTACGGCACCAACCGCCAAAACATTTGTTGCTTCTGCAGGAACACCTACATGTGGTTCTGTTGTTGTTCCTTCATTTCCAGCGCTTGCTACTACAATTATTCCTTTAGAAAATGCAATATTTGCACCTTGTGAAGCAAAAGCAGCATTTCCTGTCATGTCAGCATACGTATGTCCATAAGAGGTTGTATCGAAAGCGAAATAACCTAAGGAAGTGGTGATAATATCAACTCCTACTCGATCTGCTTCTTCCGCAGCCTCAACCCAATTCGATTCTTCAACAGGATTTTCGGTTTGAACATCTTCGGTAACAAATAAATAGTATTTTGAATCTGGTGCCGTCCCAACTAAATAACCCTCTTTAAAGCCTCCAATTGTCGAAAGTACCATCGTTCCATGAGAATCACCAGAATAAAAATTACTACTTTTAGTTACGTAATTATATCCGCCCAAAATTTGATTATTATCTCTTAATCTTTGAAAAGGTAATGCAGAATCAACTCCCGGAAAACCTGCATCTAAAACTGCTATAATTTTTCCTAAACCAGTATAATTTTGTTGATGCAACGAAACGCCATTAAGCATCTGAATTTGATTGGTAGAAGTTCCGTAATTATAATTTATTTGCGTTGACAAAGTCTTATTTACAGCGACATTTTTTGTTGGTTTAGATTTTTTAGCATTCAAAGAATGATCCGCAAAATAAATATGATCCACTGATGCCAAAGATTTCAGTGCATTAATATCCGTTTGTGAACCCCGAACATGAATACAATTCAGCCATTTCGATTTTGCCTTCACTGATATTCCTGCGGAAGTTGAAATTTGATTAATATACGCTTGATGAATTGGAACATCCTTTATGTCTAATGGAATATTTTGAGTGTATCGCCTGTCTAATGACTTTTGAGATAGTTCAGAAAGTGGATTATTATAAAAAGTGGCTGAATCTGGTTTATCCTTAAAATAGACCCAAGCATCCTGTTGTGAAAAGCATACGAAACTCGAAATTAAAAATAAAATAAGAATTATTTTTTTCATATTTTTTGGAATTTATAGTCTAAATTAAGAAATAACTCCGGAACCAACTAACTCATCCTCAAGATACCAAGCTACAAATTGTCCTTCGGTAATAGCGGATTGTGGTTCTTCAAAAGTGACATACATTCCACTCTCAAATTGATGCAAAGTAGCTTTACTTAAAATTTGACGATAGCGAATTCGAGCCATAACTTCCATAGTTTCTCCATTGGCAATAGCCAAATCTTTACGAATCCAATGTACTTCGGACTTTTCGATACGCAACGCATTTTTGAATAATCCAGGATGTTGATTACCTAATCCGGTATAAATCGTATTAGTTTCTACATTTGTGGCTATAATAAATAACGGATCAGTTGTTCCACCAACATTAAGTCCTTTTCGTTGTCCAATTGTAAAATAATGAGCTCCTTGATGTTTTCCAACAACTTTTCCCATTTTTGGAGTGTACTTTATTTTCTTCGCTTTGAAAGCTAAAGCGGACTCTATAGAAACCTCATCAATTAATTGCAAATCAAAAATAGGGTCTGTCTTATCGATTTGGATAATTTGACCTTCTTTTGCTTGTAATTTTTGTTGTAAAAATTCTGGTAATCTCACTTTTCCAATGAAGCATAATCCTTGTGAATCTCTTTTTTCGGCAGTAATTAGACCGAGTTGAGTAGCTATTTCACGTACTTCAGGTTTTGTTAATTCACCTATTGGAAACAGGGATTTTGCTAATTGTTCTTGCGACAATTGACAAAGAAAATAAGATTGGTCTTTGTTGGTATCGGCTCCAGCCAAAAGTTGGTATACTTTTTCTCCCTTAACTTTGATTTCGCCTTTTCGACAATAATGACCTGTTGCCACATAATCGGCACCAAGACTTAAAGCAATTTTCATAAAAACATCGAATTTTATTTCGCGGTTACAAAGTACATCCGGATTTGGTGTTCTCCCTTTTTCATATTCGTTGAACATATAGTCAACGATTTTTTCTTTGTATTCTTCGCTTAAATCTACGGTTTGGAAAGGAATTCCTAGTTTTTCGGCAACTAATAAAGCGTCATTACTATCTTCGAGCCAGGGACATTCATTAGAAATGGTAACTGAATCATCGTGCCAATTTTTCATAAAAAGACCTATGACTTCATAGCCTTGTTGTTGCAATAAATAAGCAGCAACACTCGAATCTACACCTCCAGAAAGTCCTACAACTACACGTTTCATCTTAAAATAATTTCATTTTTACAAGGTGCAAAGTTACAAAGATTTACGACAGAATTAACAACAAAATTTTACCGCAAAGACGCCATGTTTATTTTAACGATTTAAAGATTTAAGCTTACAAAAAAAATAAATATTCTCTTTTAAAGACATAATTATAAAAGATATTTTCAATTAAAAATCCCCTTCTTTGCGATCTTTAAAAACCAGAAAAAAAATTTCTTTGTGTCTTTGCGGTAAAACTTTAAACGCCCCTTTATTTTGTTTTAGAAGCGTTTTTAAGATCGCTCATATTTGTTTCCTTAACTAATTTCCCTTTGTTGAAAAACTGCCAAATACCCACTTTTTTTCCATTAAGGAATTTTCCTGTCGACACAAGACTTCCGTCGTCTGGATCCTTGAAAGTTGCCAATCCATCAAATTCGTTGTTTTTATAATTTGATTCTTCAATAATAATTCCAGCTTCAGTATATCGTTTGTAAATACCATTTTTTAAGTTGTTTTTATATACCATTTCCTCGGCTATTTTGCCACTTGGATAAAAAACAGAACATATACCTTCTAATTTTCCATTGCTATAATTTTCAATAGTCATCACCGTTTTCGAAGCTTTATGATAATATCTCCATTGACCTTCATAAATCTTATTTACAACTTTTCCCTCGCTAACAATATTCTTTTTTTGGTCATAAAAAATGGTGTAAGCCGAATTATCTTTTGGGTTAAATTCTCTAGTCGCAACAACTATTTTTGTCTTAGAATTATCAAAGAATACAAAAGTTCCCACTTCTTTTCCATGATCAAAAGTTCCTTCGTATTTAAGATTTTTGGTATCTTCATAAAATCCCTTCCAAAGTCCGTTTTTATTTCCTTTATCGTCTAATTTATTGAAATCATTTTGCGCTTGAATACAAAACACATTTAATAACAGAAACAAAATCAATGTTAATTCAATTCGGATTTTCATAATTATCTTTTTTGTAAAACGAAAGTTAATTCTATAAATTATTTCTGTAAAAAAAATCCCGAAATATCGGGATTTAAACACAAACTATTTCTTTCTATTTTTTGCTCTTTCGGCTTCTGCTTTTTGTGCTTCTGCTTGCTCCATTACTTGTTGTAATTTCTGTTGAAACTTGCCTTGTTTTTTAGGTTCTTTCAATTTATTTTCTTGAATTTGAGCATGAATTTTTTCGGGATCAACAATATAGTTCTTGATCACAAACATAATTCCTATAGTTATCAAGTTAGATATAAAGTTATATAAACTCAATCCAGCACCATAACTATTGAAGAAGATTAACATCATCAATGGCGAAATATAAATCATATACTTCATCATTTTTGCCATATCCGGCATTCCTTCTTGAGTTGGAGCTGCCATTTGTTGATCACCAGAAGTCATTTTCATATAGAAGAAAATTGCTATTGCAGCCAATATTGGGAACAAACTAATATGATCACCATATAAAGGGATGTGGAAAGGTAATTTTACTACTTGATCAAAAGAAGATAAATCGTTTGCCCAAAGGAAACTTTTTTGTCTTAACTCAAAAGCAGATGGAAAAAATTGAAACGAAGCATACATAAAAGGCAACTGAATCAAGGCTGGAATACAACCTGCCATAGGATTCACACCCGCTTTATTGTACAATTTCATTGTTTCTTGTTGCTTTTTCATTGCGTCTTTACTGTATTTTTCTCCCAATTCAGTAATTTCAGGTCTCAAAACTTTCATCTTTGCTTGTGACAAGAAAGATTTATAGGTAACTGGCGACATTGCAATTTTTATAATTACCGTAAAAACAATAATTGCAATTCCCAATGCTAAGCCAATAGTTGTACTTAAAAATCCAAATAACGGAATAAAAATAAACTTATTTATCCAACCAAAAATTCCCCAACCTAATGGAATAATTTGCTCTAAATTTTTATCGTATGCTTTTAATGTTTTATAATCTGATGGGCCAAAATACCAGTTCATTTTATAATCAATTTCGCCATTACTAAAAGCTAGAGGAACATTAGCATTGAGTTGTTTAGTAAATACAGTGTCAATGGTTTCATCAACAACTAAATTTTCAGAATGTAATTTAGACGTCTCAAAAGGTTTGTTAGTCAATAATATAGAAGAGAAAAAATGTTGTTTAAAAGCTATATAACTAACTTTAGCAGGAGTATCTTCAGTGTCTTTCCCTAAACTTGTGCTACTGTATTTTCCTTCTTGATATTGATAACGAATATCAGAAAATCTATTTTCGTAAGAAACACTTATTTCGTTTCTATAGGATTTTAAATTCCATTCTAAATCCAATGGTTTAGAAGTGTTCAAAACTTTATTCAAACCTTGTGAACGTAAATCAAAACCTATCAAATAATCATTGGGTTTCAAAATATATTTGTATTCCAAATATTCGTTAGAACCCGCTTTCAATTTCATCGACAGCACTTGATCCGCTCCTACTTTTGTCAAAGTAGGTTCAAAAAACAAGTCTTTGGTATTTAAATTTCTATTGTCGTTGGTTTGCAATTGAATATTCAAATTGGCATTATTGTCTTTTATTAGTGACACCAATTGACCAGAACCTTTTTTGAATTTTTCAAAATTTTTCAAAGTTGCTTCAACAATATAACCTCCTTTATTGGCAATTTTAAGTTTAACTAAATTATTTTCTATAGTAGTAAAGTCATTTTTCGCAGTAGGAAGTGTTGCAGAATATGCAAAACTACCAAGAGTTTTTTGAGCTTTAGCTAATTCTAATGAATCTCCGGCAACGACAACTGTTGGCACAGCAGCAATTTGATTAGCAACTAGCTTGCTTGCATTTTGTTCCTTGGCAATTTGCTCTTTCTTTGCTTTTTCGGCAGCAATAGTCGCATCAGAAGGTTTGTTGTTGTACATGATCCAAATCAAGATTGCGAAAATCAATACGAAACCAATGATTGAATTAAAGTCTATTTTTTTTTCTTCCATTATACTATAAAGTTGTTTTTTCCACACCCCAATCCTCTCCAAAGGGAAGGTAGCCGAGTATGGAATGTGTTAATCTAATTATTTGTTATTATCTATTCTTTTCATCTTTCATTCCTCTTTTTGAGGTCATGGATCTTATTATTTCTTTGCTTTCACAGTTGCTGCCACAAAATTCACAAAAAGTGGATGTGGATTTTCAACTGTACTTTTGTACTCCGGATGGTATTGTACCCCGATAAAAAAAGGATGATCTTCCAATTCTACAATTTCAACTAAACCTGTTTCAGGATTTACTCCAGACGCTTTTAAACCAGCTTTTTCTAAGATGTCAACATAGCTGCTATTGTATTCATAACGATGACGATGACGCTCTGAAATATTCGTTTTTCTGTAAATTTTATACGCCAAAGTATTTGGCTTAATATCACATTTCCAAGCTCCAAGACGCATTGTTCCGCCTTTATCGGTAATGGTTTTTTGTTCTTCCATTAGGTTGACAACAGGATGCGATGTTTTTGGATTCATTTCAGTAGAATTAGCATCGGCATAACCCAAAACATTTCTAGAATATTCGATAATTGCCATTTGCATTCCCAAACAAATTCCGAAAAACGGTATTTTATTTTCACGTGCATAACGTACCGCTTCAATTTTCCCTTCTATTCCTCTTTCTCCAAAACCTGGAGCAACAAGAATTCCGTCTAATCCAGCAAATTTCTCCGCAACATCCGAAGCATAAAGAAATTCCGAATGAATAGAAACTACATTTACTTTGGTCTCATTTGCAGCGCCAGCATGAATAAATGCTTCTAAAATAGATTTGTAGGAATCTTGTAATTCTACATATTTCCCAATCAAACCGATATTTACGATATGTTTAGGGTGTTTCAATCTGCGTAAAAAAGTGTTCCAGTTTTTTAAATCTGGAGCCGCTTTTTTAGGTAAGTCTAATTTCTTTAAAGCAACAACATCCAATCCTTCTTCAAGCATTAAATTAGGCACTTCATAAATCGTTGAAGCATCAATAGATTGGACTACAGCTTCTCTTTTTACGTTGCAAAACAAAGCTAATTTGTTACGCAATTCCTCTGAAATTTCGTGCTCGGTTCTACAAACTAATATATCAGCTTTGATACCGCTTTCCATTAATGTTTTAACTGAATGCTGTGTTGGTTTTGTTTTTAATTCTCCGGCTGCGGCCAAATAAGGAACCAAAGTCAGGTGAATTACTAAACCATTATGTTCTCCTAATTCCCAAACTAATTGACGAACTGATTCTATATAAGGTAGCGATTCAATATCACCAACAGTCCCACCAATTTCAGTAATTACAATATCAAAATCCCCAGACTTTCCTAGCAATTGCATTCTGTCCTTGATTTCATTAGTGATATGAGGAACCACTTGAACTGTTTTCCCTAGGAATTCGCCTCTTCTTTCTTTTTCAATAACCGAAAGATAAATTCGACCTGTAGTAACATTATTGGCTTGAGAAGTTGGAACATTCAAGAAACGTTCGTAATGTCCTAAGTCCAAATCAGTTTCGGCACCATCATCGGTAACGTAACATTCTCCGTGTTCATAAGGATTTAAAGTTCCTGGATCTACATTGATATAAGGATCAAATTTCTGAATTGTTGTTCTATATCCTCTTGCTTGCAATAATTTTGCCAATGAAGCCGCTATAATTCCTTTCCCTAAAGATGAAGTTACTCCGCCTGTGACAAAAATATATTTCGTTTGATTCATTCTATTAATATTGTTTGGTAAATATTTATGCAAATTGGAATGCAAAAACGATGCAAAAATACAATTATAAATCGAGAAAAAACTAATTTGGAATTGAGATAATTTGCATTTTATTGGTAAGAATAACAAGATATATCATTTTCATTACAATTTGAAAACAAAAAAAACCTGCTCAAGATTTTAAATCCCGAGCAGGTTTACTTTTTAATAATTATCTGCTTTTAAATTAATGTAGCTTACTACAAATCTCTAAACAATTCTAATCTTTCCCATTTAGTATGAACTTCGTCTTGGGCTTGAGTTAGCAATTGAGCTCCTAATTCCGCATTTTCTTTAACAACTCTAGTAAAACGAGCTTCGTTGTACATAAAGTCACTCAAAGGAATACTTGGTTCTTTAGAATCTAATCTGAATTTTTTACCTTTTGGTTGCGAAGGGTCAAATCTAAATAATGGCCAATAACCAGAATCGATCGCTTTTTCTTGTTGAGAAATAGCATTTTTCAATTCGTAACCGTGTTCCCCACAATGAGAATAAGCAATAATCAATGAGGGTCCTGGATAAGCAGCCGCTTCTTGAATGGCTTTCAAAGACTGTAAATCTTTGGCTCCCATTGCAATTTGAGCTACATAAACATTACCATAAGAAATCGCTTGAAGTGCCATACTTTTTTTGCTGGTTTTTTTACCCCCAATTGTAAACTTAGCACTTGCTCCCAGAGGAGTCGATTTCGATGCTTGCCCACCAGTGTTAGAATAAACCTCGGTGTCCATAACTAAAATATTAATGTCTTCTCCTGTAGATAAAACGTGGTCGACACCGCCATAACCAATATCATAAGCCCAACCGTCACCACCAAATATCCAAACCGCTTTTTTACGAAGGTATTCTGTTAATTGGCTTAGTTTTTTGGCCTCTTCATTGTCTTTGAGTCCATCTAATATTTTCTGAAGGGCATCAATTTGAGCAAATTTCTCTTTTTTAAGAATTTCTGTATCTTCAGCGTTATTGATAATCGCTGCTACAATTTCACTTCCAATTATTGGTTCTAATGATTTTAAAAGGTCAACTGCAATTTCTTGTTTTTTGGTTAAACCTAATTTCATTCCTAAACCAAACTCCGCATTATCTTCGAAAAGGGAGTTTGCCCAAGCTGGACCTCTACCAAATTCGTTTTTTCTATAAGGCGTTGTTGGTAAGTTTCCACCATAAATAGAGGAACATCCTGTTGCATTGGCAATCATAATACTATCGCCATACAACTGTGTAATCATCTTAATATAAGGAGTTTCTCCACAACCCGAACAAGCTCCAGAAAACTCGAATAAGGGTTGCAAGAATTGAGAACCTTTGATATTCGTTGTTTGCAAAGCGGTTCTGTCGTAATAAGGCAATTGGACAAAATGATCCCAATTGACATTTTCTTCGACATCTACCTCAATTTTCTTGTGCATGTTGATGGCTTTGAAGTTTTCTTTTTCTTTACTCACCGCCGGACAAACTACCACGCAAAGATCACAACCGGTACAATCTTCTGGCGAAACTTGCAAAATATAAGATTCATTTTCTTTAGAAAATGGTCTTCCTATTGCTGGCACACTTTTTAAAGAACCTGGAAAATCTGATAATTTATCGTTCGTAACGACTTTAGATCGAATCGCTGCGTGAGGACAAATGGCGATACATTTATTACATTGTGTACATAAATTTTCGTCGTCCCAAACCGGAATAAAATCGGCAATTCCGCTTTTTTCGTATTGCGAAGTTCCTGTTGGAAAAGTTCCATCAACGGTGAAAGCACTTACTGGAAGCTCGTCTCCAAAACCTGCCAATATTTTCTCTAACACTTCGGTAACAAAACCGTCTGGCGCACCTCTCATTGCTGACGCTAATTGTTTTTCGCTTGAAGCTACTTTTGGATAATCGACTTGGAATAAATTTTCCAATGCTTTATCCACCGCGTTAAAATTCATTTTCACCACCTTGTCTCCTTTATGAGAATAGGATTTAACGATGGCATTTTTAATTTTTTCGATCGCTTCTTCTTTTGGTAAAATTCCAGAAATGGCGAAGAAACAAGTTTGCAAAATGGTATTGGCTCTTTTACCAAGACTCGCTTCTTGAGCAACTCTGGTAGCGTCAATTACATAAAACTTAACTTCTTTTTCGATAATTCCTTGTTGAATTTGAATTGGTAATCTTTCCCAAATTTCTTCTTTAGAATAAGGAGAGTTCAGCAAGAAAGTTCCGCCGTGTTTCAAGTCGGCAATCATATTGAATTTTTCAATAAAATTGAATTTATGACTGGCAATAAAATCGGCTTTATCAATTAAATAATTCGAATTAATAGGATCTGGACCAAAACGCAAATGCGAAATTGTCTGAGCTCCTGCTTTTTTAGAATCATAAACAAAATAACCTTGAACGTAATTATCGGTAGTTTCACCAATGATTTTGATCGAGTTTTTATTGGCTCCAACGGTTCCATCCGATCCTAAACCGTAGAACATACAATTAATAGTTGTTGCTTTGGTATCGAAAGAGTTATCATAATATAAACTTCTAAAAGTCACATCATCATTGATACCAATCGTAAAGTGATTTTTAGGTTTTTTGTTTAACAATTCGTCGTAAATTCCTTTTACCATTGCTGGCGTAAACTCTTTGGATGACAATCCGTAACGACCAGCAACAATAACTGGCAATTCAATTCCACTTTCCACCAATGCGGCTACAATTTCTAAATAAAGTGGATCACCAACGCTTCCTGGCTCTTTGGTTCTATCCAAAACAGCTATTTTTTGGACAGTTTTAGGCAATTTATCTACAAAGGCTGCTATTGAAAACGGATTAAATAAACGTACCAATATAACTCCAACTTTTTCGCCTTGAGCTAACATTACTTCCAGCGCTTCTTTTACCGGACCTTCGGCAGAACCCATGATAATAATTACTCTTTCGGCTTGGGGATGACCTATGTAATCGAACAAATTATATCTTCGTCCTGTGTGTTCGTAGAATTCGTCCATTGTTTCCTGAACAACTCCGGGAACTTTATCATAAAATAAATTAGCGGCTTCTCTAGCTTGGAAGAACACATCCGGATTTTGAGTAGATCCTCTTAATACTGGATGATCCGGATCTAAGGATCTTTTTCTGTGCTCCATAACTTTATCCTCCGGCATCATTGCTTTGATGATTTCATCAGGAATTCCGTCGATTTTCGAAATTTCATGTGAAGTTCTAAAACCGTCGAAAATATTCAAAAATGGAACTCTTGTTTTTAATGTGGCCACTTGAGAAATTAAGGCAAAATCATGTGCTTCTTGGACAGAACCGCCAAACAACATCGAGAATCCTGTTTGTCTACAGGCCATTACATCCGAATGGTCGCCAAAAATAGAAAGCGCATGAGTAGCAATTGTTCTAGCAGCAACGTGTATAACGCAAGGCAACAATTCACCCGCAATTTTATACATATTAGGAATCATCAACAACAAACCTTGTGAGGCTGTAAATGTTGATGTTAATGCGCCTGCTTGCAAAGATCCGTGAACCGTTCCTGCTGCCCCACCTTCACTTTGTAATTCTACAATTCTTGGAACATTATTCCAAATATTTTTTTTACCCTTAGAGCTGTAAAGCTCTGCGTGCTCGCCCATTGGCGAGGATGGCGTAATCGGATAAATAGCACAGACTTCATTTGTTTTGTGAGCAATGAGAGCTACTGCTTCATTACCATCACAAATTAATTTTTTAAATTTTTTTGTATTCATTTTATTAAGTTGTTGTCACCATCTCGAATCTGCTACTATTTATTCCATCCGCAAATCACCGATAGTATTATTTTTAAATAAAAAAGCTAAAAACCGATTCTATAAAAATCAATTTTTAGCTTTTTTTATACTAATTTACTCGTTATGTAACCAAGCTTTTTTCTGTAATAATTGTTCTTCTGTTTCTACATGATTTACATCTTGAATGCAACAATCTACAGGACAAACAGAGGCACATTGTGGTTTTTCATGAAAACCTTTACACTCTGTACATTTATCGGATACAATGTAGAAAAACTCGTCTGAAATAGGATCATTTTCTTCATTTGCATCAATTTCGACACCTTTTAGATTTTTCACCATTCCTTTTAAGGAAGATCCATCTGCAAAAGACCATTTGTCATCTGGTTCATAAATTGCGTTGTTTGGACATTCTGCAATACATGCATCGCAGTTAATACACTCGTCTGTTATTATAATAGCCATATCGTATGTGTTTTATATATTTAATAATAATGAGTAAATTTAAATGGATATTTCATACTTTTATATGATAAAAATCATGTTTTATTTCGTGAAGTGAATTTATATTTGAAAGACCTATTTGGCTATTAACCAATTTTTTAAATTAAAAAAAGTTATAATTATGATTGCAAATAAAATGAAACTCCAGCCTGAAATTCTTGAAGCCGTAGTGATTCGGTTTGTCGGCGATTCTGGTGATGGAATGCAGCTAACTGGAACCCAATTTTCTGACACTTCGGCAATGTTTGGCAACGACATTGCTACTTTTCCCAATTACCCTTCAGAAATTAGAGCTCCACAAGGAAGTTTATACGGAGTTTCAGGATTTCAAGTTCATATAGGTAGCGTCGAAGTAAGTACTCCCGGAGATAGTGTCGATTTATTAGTCGCCATGAATCCGGCAGCTTTAAAAACTAATTTATATGCTTTAAAACCCGGTCATACTTTAATTGTTGATACGGATTCCTTCAACAAAAAGAATTTAGAAAAAGCAGAATATACCACAAATCCTTTAGAAGATGGAAGTCTTGAAAACTACCGAGTTATCGAAGTAGATATGACTTCATTGACCAAAGAAGCATTGAAAAACGTGGAAGGATTAGATAATAAAACCATTTCTAGAAGTAAAAACATGTTTGCTTTAGGCATCGTTTATTGGATGTATGATCGTTCGATAGATCACACCATCGATTTTTTTAATAAAAAGTTTCAAGCCAAACCCAATCTTGTTGAAGCCAATACTAAAGTTTTGAACGCAGGTTATTATTATGCCGAAACTTTAGAACTTATTCCTAATTCTTATAGTATTTCTCCAGCGAAAATGCCTGCTGGAACGTATCGAATTATCATGGGAAACACAGCCACTGCTTGGGGATTTTTGGCCGCAGCCGAAAAATCGGGTTTAGAATTATTCTTAGGATCGTATCCTATAACTCCAGCCACAGATATTTTGCATGAATTGGTAAAACACAAACATTTTGGTGTGAAAGCTTTTCAGGCAGAAGACGAAATTGCGGGGGTAACTTCGGCAATTGGAGCTGCTTTTGCAGGCGATTTAGCCATTACCACAACATCCGGACCAGGATTAGCCTTAAAAGGCGAAGCTATTGGTTTAGCGATAATGACCGAATTACCTTTGGTAGTTGTCAATGTACAACGTGGCGGACCGTCAACAGGTTTACCAACAAAAACAGAACAATCCGATTTATTGCAAGCCATGTATGGCCGTAACGGTGAAAGTCCCGTGATTGTTATCGCAGCGAGTACGCCTGCCAACTGTTTTAATTTTGCATACGAAGCCGCAAGAATTGCTTTGGAACACATGACGCCAGTGATTTTATTGACTGACGGTTATATTGCCAACGGATCGGCTCCGTGGAAAATTAAAAGCGTATCTGAAATGCCGGATATCAAAAACAACAAAATCACGGAAGTCAAAGAAAATTGGCATCCTTATGATAGAGATGAAAAAACATTGGCTCGAAATTGGGCAATTCCGGGAACTCCGGGATTGGAACATCGAATTGGTGGTTTAGAAAAAGATGCCGTTACCGGAAATATATCTTACGAACCTTCGAACCACGAAACGATGACAAACATTCGTGCCGAAAAAATTGAAAGAGTTAAATTTAATATTCCAGACTTGGAAACCGAATTTGCAAATGAAGGCGATTTATTGGTTATTGGATGGGGAGGAACTTATGGTTCGCTGCACTCTGCGGTGAAACAAATAAATACGGAAGGGTTCAAAAACATTGGTTATGCGCATTTTAATTACATTAATCCAATGCCAAAAAACACGGAGGAAATTTTGTCTAAATTCAAAAAAATTGTTGTTTGCGAATTAAACTCTGGTCAGTTTGCCAGTATTTTAAAAACGAAACATAGTCAATTTGAGTTTTTACAATTCAATAAAGTTCAAGGGTTACCATTTGCCAACAATGACCTTATTCAAAAATTTAAAGAACTCGTATAATCATGGAAACAACAGCTGAAAAAAAATATACTTTTAAAGATTTTACAAGTAATCAAGAAGTAAGATGGTGTCCTGGTTGCGATGATTACGTAATTTTACGTACCATGCAAAAAGCGCTCCCAGAAATGGGAGTTGCCAAAGAAAACGTCGTTTTTGTATCTGGAATAGGATGTTCTTCCCGTTTTCCGTATTATATGGAAACCTACGGGATTCACAGTATTCACGGTAGAGCTCCCGGAATTGCTTCGGGTGTAAAACTAGCCAATCCTAATTTAAGTGTTTGGATTGCAACTGGCGATGGCGATTCAATGGCCATTGGTGGCAACCATTTTATTCACGTTTTACGTAGAAATATCGACTTGAATATCCTTCTTTTCAATAATGAAATTTATGGTTTAACCAAAGGACAATTTTCTCCAACTTCACTAATTGGTCAAAAAACAAAATCTTCTCCTTACGGAAATACACAACCTCCTTTTTCTCCTGGAGAATTAGCTTTAGGAGCTCAAGCACGATTTTTTGCAAGAATTGGTGGCGGAAGTCCAAAAGAAATGGGGCAAATTTTTATTGAAGCTCATCAATTCAAAGGAACTTCCTTGATCGAAATTTTACAAAACTGTGTGATTTTTAATGACGGTTGCTTTAATCATCTTACGGATAAAGACGTAAAAGAAGACAAACAAATATTCTTGGAACACGGAAAACCGATGATCTTTGGAAAAAATAGAGAAAAAGGTTTAGTCCTAAAAGGAGTAAAATTAGAAGTCGTAACCATCGGTGAAAACGGAATTACTCAAGAAGATTTATTGGTTCACAATGCTAAAGAACAGGATTCTACCCTTCATTTTATGTTAGTTAAACTAAAATACCCATTGGCAACGGGAGTTATCCGAAGCTTTAATGACGTCACTTTAGAAGAAAGAGAAGATGCTTTGACTGCACAAGTAAAAGCCAATTCTCCTTTCACCAAAACAGATGATTTATTCTTCTCAGGAGAAACTTATGAAGTGAAATAAAATTTATTACCCTATCGGATAAGTAGATTATTTAATGTAAATTTGCTTTTTTAAACAAATGAATAAAATATATTAATGTAAATTTGCAGAAATAGCAAACGTTAAAAACAATAAATATGGGTTCAGAAGCAATTATAGTTTTCTTGATAGCTGGCATCATACTAGTTGCTGGCGCCAATTTTTTATCCAATTTACTTTCACCAAAATCAGATAATTCACAAAAGCGTGAACCGTATGAAAGCGGAATGACCACTATTGGACCAACTTGGGTTCAATTTAAAGTGGGTTATTATTTATACGCCATTTTATTCTTGGTTTTCGATGTCGAAGTAGCATTTTTGATTCCGTGGGCAGTAGTTTTCCAAAAAGTTGGAGTTGTAGCTCTTTACGAAATCATCATATTTCTAGTCATATTAGGTTTAGGCTTAGCCTACGCTTGGAAAAAAGAAGCATTAAAATGGGAATAAATAACACACCTGAAATACCTGCAGATTTCCCAGGAAAAGTAATTCCTGCCGGAAATGGAGCGAATGTAATCGTTACATCATTAGATCAAATTATCAATTGGGGACGATCGAATTCGCTTTGGTCACTCTATTTTGGAACCAGTTGTTGCGCCATCGAAATGATGCAAACTGGAGCTGCAAAACACGATTATTCAAGATTTGGTTTTGAAGTTGCAAGACCTTCGCCAAGACAAGCCGATTTAATTATTATCGCGGGAACTATTGTCAATAAAATGGCACCGGTTTTACGTCGTTTGTACGATCAAATGGCAGAACCAAAATATGTAATCGCCATGGGAGCCTGTGCTATCTCTGGCGGTCCGTTTTTTTACAACTCCTATTCGGTTGTAAAAGGGGCGGATCACGTTATTCCAGTAGATGTTTATGTTCCTGGTTGTCCGCCACGTCCTGAAGCGTTGCTAGAAGGAATGCTTATGCTTCAAGATAAGATTAGAACCGAAAGCATGAAAAATAAAATTTTCCCTATCGACGGTTTTGACGAAGGACTTTGAGAAGTGGAAAGTGGTTTACAATTTAAAACCTCTATCCCAATGTCTTTAAATTAAGAAAAAAGATAAATTTGATTGAAGATTTATGATTAACGATTTTTGATTGCAGATGTACTAGTTACATAAAAACAACACTTTTATATTAATAATACAAAAATCTGAAATCAAAAATCGTTAATCTACAATCAAAAATCTCTTAACCTCATTTAATTGTTAAAAAAGCGAATAGTTATGACTAACGAAGCATTACAGAGTTTAATAAGCAGCTGGTTTCCTGAATTAGAATTCACCGAAGAAAAGTCGCAGTTTCTAAATATATCGGTTCAACCCGAACATTTGTACCAATTAATGACTCAATTAAAAAGCAATTCCGAAACTAGTTTCGATTATTTATTTTGCCTAAGTGGCGTAGATTGGGGAACCGAATTGGGCGTGGTTTATCATTTAGAATCTATAACTTACAGACATAGTATTGTTGTTAAAGTAAAAACAGCTGACAGAGAAAATCCAACTTTTGATACTGTTTGCGATATTTGGCGTACCGCCGAATTTCATGAACGTGAAGTTTTTGACTTTTTCGGAATAAAATTCAATAATCATCCGAATTTAAAAAGACTCTTTTTAACTGAAGAATGGGATGGATTTCCGCTTAGAAAAGATTACGTAGACGAAATTAATATGATCGTCAAATAATTAAAGTTGTTTTTCTTTTGAACCATTAAGAAATTAAGGTTCATTAAGAAAAAACTTATTTTTCTTAATTCCTTAATGGTTTAAAAAATGAAAATTTAAGTCTGCAAAGCGGGCATACAAATAAATAAAATGGATACAACTATAACTAACAACTTTAAATCCGAAGAATATTTCATCAATATGGGACCGCAACACCCAGCAACACACGGTGTTTTGCGACTTTTATTAACCATAGACGGTGAAATAATCAAAAAAGTGGAGCCGGATTTAGGTTACATTCATCGCTCTATCGAAAAAATGTGCGAGCGGGATAGCTACCAACAAATTGTGCATTTAACAGACCGGATGGATTATTTGTCTTCACATATCAATAACGAAGCAGTTTGCCTTACAGTAGAAAAAGCACTTAAAATAGAAGTTCCTGAACGTGTTAAAGTCATTCGAACTATTATCGCCGAATTGACACGTATTGCTTCTCACACTTTGTGGTGGGGCGTTATGGGAATGGACGTTGGCGCTCTAACAACCTATTTCTACGGTTTTAGAGATCGTGAAATGATTAACGATATTTTTGAAGAAACTTGTGGCGCGCGTTTAACGATGAATTACAATATTCCTGGTGGATTAATGTTCGATATTCA
This sequence comes from Flavobacteriaceae bacterium, assembly GCA_947379965.1. GTDB lineage: Bacteria > Bacteroidota > Bacteroidia > Flavobacteriales > Flavobacteriaceae > Flavobacterium. Next base: position 17,758 of record CANCPC010000029.1, read on the forward strand.
TCCGAATTTTGTAAACCGTACCAAAGAATTCATCGCACATTTTAAAACAAAATTACCTGAATACGACACGCTTTTGACCGGAAATATAATTTTCCAAAAAAGGATGAAAGGTGTTGGGATTTTATCCAAAGAAGACGCCATTTCTTTTGGTGCATCGGGTCCTGTTGGCCGTGCTTCGGGTTATTCTTGCGATGTGAGAAAACACCATCCGTATAGTGCGTATGACCGAGTTACCTTTAACGAAGTCATCAAAACCGAAGGTGATACGTTTGCCCGTTACCAAGTTAGAATTCAAGAAATGTGGGAATCCATGTCGATTATCGAACAATTAATTGACAACATTCCAGAAGGAGATTTTGCTGCTAAAACCAATACCGTTATCAAATTACCCGAAGGAGAATATTATCAAAAAGTAGAAACCGCAAGAGGAGAATTGGGCGTTTACATCATCAGTACAGGGACTAAAAACCCATACCGCGTAAAATTCCGATCGCCAGGATTTTCGAATTTATCTTTATTAAATCATATCGCCGTTGGTGGAAAAATTGGGGATTTGGTGGCAACAATGGCAACATTAGACCTTGTAATTCCTGATATTGACCGATAAAATTAATTTTATGAACATCACAAAAAATATTCACGAATGGCTTTTTAGCCTTATGCCAGAAACCACGGCAAGCATCGTACAAATGGCATTGATTGCAGTCGTTTATTTGGGCATTTTTGCAGTTGCAGGTTTATACTTGGTTTTACTCGAAAGAAGAGTTGCAGCTTGGTTTCAATTACGTCTTGGACCAAACAGAGTGGGTTATCAAGGACTAATGCAGACTTTGGCCGATGCCATAAAATTGGTTTCGAAAGAGTTAACCGGAACGATAAAAGCGGATAAATTTTTATATAATTTGGCTCCTTATTTTGTTATCGTTTCTGCATTAATGGCCTTGTCTCTTTTCCCGTTTTCGAAAGAATTTCAAGCGTTTGACATTAATATCGGTATTTTCTTTTTAATTGCGATTTCCTCCATTGGAGTAATCGGAATCTTATTAGCCGGTTGGAGTAGCAACAACAAATTTTCTATGATTGGCGCCATGAGAAGTGGTGTACAAACTATAAGTTACGAACTTTCGGTTGGATTATCACTATTAACAATGGTTTTGATGACAGGAACTTTACAACTTTCGGAAATTGTCGAATTCCAAAAAAATGGCTGGCTAATTGTTCAAGGACACATTCCAGCTATTATTGCTTTTTGTATTTATATGATTGCCGGAACTGCCGAAACAAACAGAGCTCCTTTTGACTTAGTAGAAGCCGAATCTGAACTAGGTGCTGGTTTTCACACGGAATACTCGGGAATGAAGTTTGCCTATTTCTTTTTGGCAGAATTCATCAATATGTTTATCATCTCAGCAATCGCAACAACGATATTTTTTGGTGGTTATTTATCTCCATTTGGAATAACAGAATCAATTCCTGTACTAGGTGTGTTTTGGTTTTTGGCAAAAACATTGGTAATTATTTTTCTAATGATGTGGTTCAGATGGACCTTCCCAAGATTAAGAATTGACCAACTTCTAGTATTAGAATGGAAATATTTGCTTCCGTTAAACTTACTCAACCTGATGTTGATGGCATTGATTGTTTTGTTTAAATTAACTATTCATTTTTAAGATTATGGGTTATTTTTCAGATATATATAACGCAGTAAAATCACTCCTCAAAGGAATGAGCGTCACCGGAAAGTACTTTTTACACGCTCGAAAAGGAGCTATAACACAACAATATCCAGACAATAGAGCGACTTTGAAAATGTTCGAACGCTTTCGTGGCGAAGTGGTTATGCCTCACGACGAAAACAATGAACACCGTTGTACTGGTTGTCAAAAATGTGAATTGGCTTGCCCGAATGGAACTATCGAAATTATTTGGGATAGACAAGTAGATCCAACAACAGGCAAAAAGAAAAAAATGATAGACCAACATATTTATCATTTGGGAATGTGTACGATGTGCGGTTTATGTATTGAAGCTTGTCCGACGGACGCCATAAAATGGGCTCAAAATTTTGAAAATTCCGTTTATGACAGAACCCACCTTACTAGAGTATTAAACAAACCAGGATCAAAATTAATGCCTGGTGTAGAAGACTAATATTATGGAAAAAATTGTATTTTATATCTTGGCATTAATAATGGTTGTTTTTGCAATTGCCGCTGTAACAAGTCGCAAAATGCTACGATCGGTTATTTATTTATTGTTCGTACTTATAGGAATCGCTGGAGTTTATTTTTTAATTGATTATAACTTTCTTGCTGCCATCCAATTAACGGTTTACGCAGGAGGAATTATAGTTTTGGTAATCTTCTCGGTTTTGCTAGTGCATCATATCGAAATGGAACTAGAAATGGCAAAATTGTCAACAAAAATAATAACGGCTGTTGTTTGCTTAATTGGACTTGGAATTTTCTTGGCTACCATTTATTCGAGTGAATTCAAGGTGGTCGAAAATCATAAAACGACTTCGGTTTCCGATATTGGAATGGGACTTTTAAGCTATGACGCTGGCGGATTCATATTGCCTTTCGAAGTAATAAGTATCCTTTTATTAGCTTCTATGATTGGAGCAATCATCATTGGAAAAGGCGATAAACTAACTAAAAACGACGAAACATTATGATAGCCGGAATTAGCATATACGAAATTTTCACCCTTACCTCTATTCTCTTTTTTATAGGTGTTTATGGGTTTATAACACGGAAAAACTTGATTTCGATTTTAATTTCAATCGAATTACTATTGAATGCTTCGGCAGTAAATTTTGTTGTCATCAACAAATATTTATATCCAGATGTATTGCAAGGCGTTTTCTTTTCGATTTTTATTATTGCTGTGGCTGCCGCCGAAACTGCGCTTGCTGTTGCAATAATCATTAATCTTTACCGACAAATTAGCTCTGTCGAAGTGAAAGACACTGAAATTATGAAGTATTAATATTCATCAACTATGAACATAACTTATATATTATTTATTCCGTTGATTCCTCTAGCTGTTTTCTTGCTTTTGGGGATTTTTAATCAGCAAATCAAGCCATCAGTTTCTGGATATATCGGCGTTTTAGGATTGACAATTTCAGCAGCACTTTCTTATTATACGGCTTACCAATACTTTTTTGTACTTGGAAAATCGAATGGAATTTACCAAACTTTTGTCGAAAAAACAGTTTGGATGAACTTCACCGATACTTTGCATATTGATATGGGAATTTTGATTGATCCAATATCCTTAATGATGCTAATCGTGGTGACTACAATTTCCTTAATGGTTCACATTTATAGCCGAGGATATATGAAAGGGGATGATGGTTACACCAAATTCTTTGCCTTTTTATCGCTGTTCTCTTTCTCCATGTTGGGATTAGTATTGGCAACAAACCTTTTCCAAATCTATATTTTCTGGGAATTAGTTGGAGTTTCTTCCTTCTTATTAATTGGTTATTATTATACTAAAACTTCGGCAGTAGCTGCGGCAAAAAAAGCTTTTATCGTTACGCGTTTTGCTGATTTTGGATTCTTAATCGGAATTTTAATCGTAGGTTATTATGCAGGAACATTTGATTTTCAAACTTTAAACGCTGTTAATCCAGAAGGCGAAGGCTTATTGCTACATTGGGGCGCTTCATCTTTCATGGGATTATCCGTTATTACTTGGGCTTTACTTTTAATATTTATGGGTGGAGCTGGAAAATCAGCAATGTTCCCATTACATATTTGGCTACCGGACGCAATGGAAGGACCAACACCAGTTTCCGCATTAATTCACGCAGCAACAATGGTTGTGGCAGGAGTTTATTTAGTGGCGCGATTATTTCCGATGTATTATTTCGTCGAAAATGGATTCGCCTTAAATATTGTGGCTTACGTAGGTGCTTTTTCTTCCTTATTTGCTGCAGTAATTGCACTCACACAAACGGATATCAAACGAGTTCTAGCCTTTTCGACCATGTCACAAATTGGCTATATGATGTTGGCTTTAGGAGTTTCAAGTTATAAAGGTGAAGAAGGTGTCGGTTATATGGCATCCATGTTTCATTTATTTACTCACGCCATGTTTAAAGCCTTGTTATTCCTAGGTGCAGGTTCGGTTATTCATGCGGTTCACAGCAATTATTTGAAAGATATGGGCGGTTTGCGAAAGTATATGCCGATCACCAATATCACTTTTTTGATTGCAGCTTTAGCAATTGCAGGAGTTCCACCATTTGCAGGATTTTGGAGTAAAGACGAGATTTTGGTCGCTGCTTTCGAAAAAAATCAATTGCTTTATTTTGTTGGATTATTCGTTGCAGGATTAACGGCCTTTTATATGTTCCGACTTTATTTTGGAATATTCTGGGGAAAAGAAACCAAGTACGAACACACACCCCACGAATCGCCAATGTCAATGGCATTCCCATTAGTATTTTTAGCATTTATGAGTATCGTAGCGGGATTTATTCCTTTCAGCGAATTCGTAACTGCCGATAAAATTGGGTTCGTCGGACATTTAAATTATACTTTGGCAGCTGTTGCCGTTGGAACTGGATTAACAGGAATCATCCTTGCGTGGATTTTCTATAAAAAAGAAAACGATTTGGCCGATAAGTTTGCCAATGCTTTTGGAGTATTTTACAAATGGACGTATAACAAATTCTATTTCGACGAAATCTATATGTTCGTTACCAAGAAAATAATATTTGATCGAATTTCTGCTCCAATTGCAAAATTCGATAAGAAATATGTCGATGGCACAATGGAGGGAATTGGAAATAAAACCGTTATTCTTTCCGAAAAAATAAAAGGTTTGCAATCCGGAAGATTACAAGATTACGCTATGTTTTTTGTTTCAGGAATCGTAATTATCGCCTTAGTTTTCATTTATTTATATACCAATTAATATGGATATTTTATCACTTTTTGTAATTGTCCCTGTACTTACTCTTTTTGCTTTGGTTTTATCCAAAGGATTAAATCAGGCACGAGTTATTTCAATGGTTGGAAGTTTCATTCAACTAGGAATGGCGATCCATTTGCTTTTCGCCTATTTCGAAGAAAGAGCCGTCAATAAAAGCGTCATGCTTTTTACTCAAGATACGGTTTGGTTTAAATATTTCAATATCCATTACGCCATTGGAGTTGATGGTATTTCGGTAGCTTTATTATTATTAACTTCAATAGTAGTTTTAGCCGGTGTTTTTATTTCTTGGAAAACGGACGATTTACCTAAAGAATTCTTTGTTTCACTTTTGGTTTTAGCCACAGGAGTTTACGGATTCTTTATTTCTATTGATTTGTTTACGATGCTTGTTTTCTACGAAATTGCCGTAATTCCAATGTATTTGTTAATTGGAATTTGGGGCTCAGGGCCAAAAGAATATTCGGCAATGAAATTAACTTTAATGTTAATGGGAGCTTCGGCAGTTTTGATGGTTGGCGTTTTAGGAATTTATTTCAATTCCAATGCCGATGGAGGAGCGTTAACCTTCAATATCTTGGAAATTTCTAAAGTTCACATTCCATTTGCAGCCCAAAAATTATTTTTCCCTTTGACCTTTGTTGGCTTTGCCGTATTGGGAGCTTTGTTTCCATTTCATACATGGTCACCTGATGGTCACGCTTCGGCACCAACGGCTGTATCCATGCTTCACGCAGGGGTTTTAATGAAATTAGGAGGTTATGGAGTATTCCGAATTGCCATGTTTTTATTACCATTAGGAGCAATTGAATGGTCTTGGTTTTTTATTATATTATCCGCAACGGGAGTTATTTATGGTGCCTTTGGAGCTTTAAAACAAACCGATTTAAAATACATAAACGCCTATTCCTCCGTGAGTCACTTAGGAATGGTATTATTCGCTTTATTGATGTTGAACAAAACCGCTTGGAACGGAGCTATTTTACAATCGCTTTCACACGGTTTTATGACAGCCTTATTCTTTGCCTTAATCGGAATGATTTACGGAAGAACACACACTAGAGACATCACAAAATTAGGTGGATTACTAAAAGTAATGCCATTTATATCTGTAATCTATGTAATAGCTGGTTTGGCTTCATTAGGATTACCTGGTTTTAGTGGTTTCGTTGCCGAAATGAACATTTTTGTTGGAGCTTTCCAACACGAAGAAATGTTTTATAGAGTTGCCACAATAATTTCAGTATCAGCCATTGTTGTAACTGCAGTTTACATTCTGCGAGTGCTGGGAATTATGTTAATGGGGCCCATTAAAAACGAAGAATTTTTAGATTTACCCAAGGTAACTTGGTTCGAAGTAACAGGTATTATGCTATTATTAATACCAATGATTGGTATGGGTGTTGCTCCGCTATGGCTGAGCAATATGACGATGGACAGTATCCAACCGTTTATTCAAGGAGTATTAAATCATTTATAAAATAAATACAATGAATGTCAACAGTTTTATCGCAATGAGACAAGAAATTTTCCTAATAACAATACTTTTATTGTTGATCGTGGGAGAAATTTTTATAAATAAAAACAAAAAAAACCTTGTACCTATAGCTCTAGTTTTATTTGGGATTCATACCCTATTAGGCTTTTTTACTATTGAAGAAACGAGTTTATTTGGTGGAATGTTTCGCACGAATAACCTAATTCATTTTTTCAAAAACACACTAAATGTTGGCGTATTAATCGTCTTACTTCAATCAGCCGATTGGATTCAAGAAAAAATGGTACCGTTAAATAAAGGAACAGAATTTTTTATGTTGCTATTTTCTTCGCTTTTAGGAATGTATTTTATGATTTCGGCGGGTGATTTTCTAATGTTTTATATTGGATTAGAATTATCGACTTTACCAGTTGCAGCATTGGTAGCTTGGGAAACTTCAAAAAGAATTTCGAGTGAAGCAGGTATTAAATTTATACTTTCAGCTGGATTAGCCTCAGGAGTTTCCTTATTTGGAATCTCGTTATTGTATGCTGCAACAGGTTCTATTTATTTTGCAGACATTATCGGAGTAATCACTTCAACTAATTTAACAATACTTGGATTCATTCTGTTTTTCGCAGGATTGGCATTCAAAATATCATTGGTTCCCTTTCACTTTTGGACAGCTGACGTTTACGAAGGAGCTCCAATAGGTGTTGCCTCCTATTTATCAGTAATTTCAAAAGGGGCAGCCGCCTTTATTTTGATGATTTTATTATTTACGGTTCTAAAACCATTAATGCACGTTTGGGAGAATATCGTTTATGTGATTGCTCTTGCCACCATGTTTATTGGTAATTTATTCGCTTTGCGTCAACAAAACTTAAAACGATTCTTAGCCTTCTCCTCCATTGCGCAAGCTGGTTTTATTTTATTGGGATTAATCAGTGGATCACAATTAGGAACCGCTACAGTCGTTTACTTTGTATTAGTTTATATATTCACGAATTTAGCAGCTTTTGGAGTTGTACAAGCTATCTCATTACAAACGGGAAAAGAAAACAGAGACGATTATAATGGTTTATACAGAACAAATCCAAACTTGAGTCTTGTGATGATGTTAGCCTTATTTTCATTAGCGGGAATACCGCCAGTTGCTGGTTTTTTTGGTAAATTTTTCTTGTTCACAGCAGCAGCAAGCAAAGGGTATTATCTATTAGTTTTCTTAGCAGTTGTCAATGTAACCATTTCGCTTTACTATTATTTATTGTTAATAAGAGCAATGTTCATTAGAAAAAGTGATAATCCAATTCCATTTTTCAAGAGCAAAATTTATATGCGTTTAGGGCTAATAATAACCGTGATTGGTATCTTAGCACTTGGATTATACAGTCCATTATACGATTACATTTTTGAATTAAGTACCATTTTTAATCAATAAGTTATGGCAACATTAGACGGAAAACATTCATTTGGAAGCATTGGAGAAACAAGAGTCACTTTTGTAGAAAAAGGGGTTGACGAAAGCCGTAAAGATTTTTTAAAAAAACTATTAGAGCATAACGGACTAGAAGTCGTTCTCGAAGAAGAAAAGAAAAAAGAGGAAGAAGATCCACAATTATATACTGTGGCAGTAACTAGCATGGTTTTCAACCCTACAATTTGGATTTTCGAACGAAAAATGAAAACCCTTGAGGGACATAAAGTAACCCAAGATTACTGGTTTCAAAGAACTACTGAAACCAATCCAGAGTACTGGAAAAATTCGTAATGGATAAATAAAAATATTCACACTTAGTTTTTGGGCGTGAACTTCCAAAAAGTCAGGTCGGGCTGTGCGCTATATCTTTGTTTTCTTAAAGAAAGAAAACAAAGGATGCCGCTTCCATCCCTTACGCAGACTGCAAAACTTAAACTATATTTTGTTTTTCACGTTGAGTTCGAATAATGCTAAAACAAATCCAACAGATATGAAAATGACTCTTATCGCCTAGCATTAAAAACGTTTCTAGAAAAAAATCTTCGAAAATATCGTTTTTACAGTCCGCAAATTAGAATACTTTGCGAGCATCTACTAATTATTAGTAATTTGAAACCGATTAAGAACACACAAGAAACCCTAAGTGTGAAAACAAAAATTACTACATTAGATTCATCCTCCAAATACCTCTAATAGTAGTTTGTTACTTTTTCCTTCCAATAAATCTGATTACTGAACCTGTACCATTATGATAAAGTCCTTCATTTAATTCGATTTCCTGCTCAACTAATTCTATAATTTCGTAATTCGGAAAGTCCGACTTAATTTCATCTATTGAAAATAAGCTCTCAATATCTTTCGGTCCACCAACTTTTTCGTTTGCAGTTACATAATCAATATGTTTTTTGCTAAACGATTCAAAGATTATAGTCCCATTTTTTTTCAAATAACTATCAAAAGTTTTATGATATAAAGATTTAATGTTAGCAGGAAAGTGTGCATAAATTAGGGCGATTGCATCAAATTTTTCACTTTCAAAATCTAATGTTTCCAAATTTCCAACTTTGTAGTCGATAGTTACATTATTTTTTTTGGCAAGTTTCATTGCCTTGTTCTTCCCTTCGCTACTTATGTCAAAGGCAGAAACTTTCCAACCAAGTTTTGCAGCATAAACTGCATTCCGTCCTTCCCCTTCTGCTGGAAAAAGAATTGTTCCAACGGATAATTTAGTCAATCGTTCTTTTAAATAATTGTTTGGTTCTTCTCCATATGCAAACTCATCATTACGGTATCTTTCATTCCATCTCGAAGTCCAAATTTCATTTAATTCCTTTTTCTCATCCATAGTATTTTATGTTTTCTTTATCTCATTTTAGTTGTTTTTAATTTGTAGTAATACATCAATAAAAACTAAAAGATTATTTTGTTTATTTTTTCAAATATAATATTAAAATACTAATTAATAATCAGCTGGACTGCTTCCATCTCTCTCGCAGGTTGCAAAACTTGAACGTTATTGTGTTTTCCACTTTGAGTTTGAAAAATGCTAAAACAAATCTATCAGACACAAAAATTGAAACGTAACGCTTTGCAATAGATCCGTTTCTAGAAAAATTCTATGAAAATATAGTTCTTAAAACACAATTTTTGTTGAACATATTCCTTTTTGCTCTTTTGCTCCGCTAAGCCAGAGACTTTGAGGAATGAGTAATAAAAAAATCTAGACCATATTTTAAAACAAAAATAACAGCTAAAGAAAAATAAAATGCTATGTCATTAATTGAAGAAAATAAATTTAGAGTTTAGAGTTATGATTAAAAAATAATTATAAAGCTACCAATCGCTCATCTAATTTTAAAACTTTGTATAGCTCACTTCCACCATCTTCATTTTTTACCGCTAAAATAACCCTAAATAAATAGCTTCCTTTATTAATCTGATGACCAGACTTTACCAAATCATTACTTTGAAATGCACGCGTATAGAATATTGATGAGAATTCTATATGGTCATTATAAGGGTAATCTAATTTTCGCATTTCAATAATCATAAATTGATTACTTGGCATCGACTTAACACAATCGATTTTTAGCCAATAATCTTTATTAACGGAAAACTTAACGCCAT
>CANCPC010000030.1 GCA_947379965.1 Flavobacteriaceae bacterium
AAATTTTAATTTATTTATTCGCTGCAACTGTTCAATAATGGCTTTATTTAATTCAATTAAATTTTCATCAATTTTTAATATTTCACCATTGAGTAAATCTAATTCTTGTAATAATTCGTTTGGGTCTTTTATACTCGTCATTTCTAGTTGTGTATAAATTAAACTAAAATTTGTTGTTAAACAAATTTAATGATAAATTTTGATTTGTGACCCTATTATAACAGCATTATACAGCTCATCAACTTCTTCATTAGTTAACGCAATGCAACCTAATGTCCAATCTTTAAATCTATGAAATTTTCCTATATATCCTTTCCCATTTTGAAGTCCATGAATTTTAATATTTCCGCCTGCTGTTTTCCCTTGTGCTATGGCATTCTCAATATCTTTTTGGTTTGGATAAGAAATTCCTAAGTTTTTATGCCATCCACTATTAGGATTTTTATCATTAATAAAATAGATTCCTTCAGGTGTTTTTCGATCACCTTCAAACTGTTTTGCTCCAACAGGTTGTCTTCCTAATGCTATTTTATATTTCTTCAGTAAATTACCTTTTGAATACGCCAAAAGCTGTCGTTTTGATTTAAACACTACTATTAAGTCTATTTTAGCCCCGTTTGGTAATTTAGGTTCTGGATAATAGTAATATGTGATGAAACCAATAATAAAAAGAAACAATAAAAATTTAAGTTTTTTCATAATAGTAGCATTTATTAATTTCTTAAAGCAAAATCAAGTCTTACTTCTGAAGGCATCTTTTTAGGATCAAAATCATAAAGCCAATAGGTAAGTTCTTTTAAATGATGTAAAAGCACTCTATATTTTATTTGATTTTCATTTTTCAGATTTTCACTCTCAAAATTCACTTTCGCGTAATTATTAAGTGATAACTGGCTAATTTTATTTTTTATTTCTTTTATACTTAATTCAGCTGGTTCAAAACCTAATAATCTTATTTCTTCGACAATAAGCTGATGATTTGAAAATACACTGACTTTTACGCCATATGAATTGTAGTAATAAATGGAATTAATATCTGTTTTCTTTTTTTTATAGATGTTGTTGTAAAGCATATATTAAGATTCAATTTAAACGAGTGTTACCAACTTAGCTTTCCCATCATTATTACCATATACAATAGCATTTTGCTTATATTTTTTTCCCAATGCCATCGCATCCCCTTCGCTAATATCAACTACAAAAAAACTTGGTTCTGGAGGCCAATCCCCAGTAGTTCCTTGACCTTGTGCAACATATATCTTGTAGTCTTTTAATTCTTTCTCTAACCTGTTATTTAAATGTATATTTTCATCATTAGATAATTCCTTTGAATAAGGATTCCATGCAGTGATAAAACACCAACTAGAGATATAATTTTCCTTTAAGAAATTGAAAAGCACTTCGTTTTCTATATCTATGTAAATTTGAATATTTGGATTTATAATTTCATAGCAAGTTGTCTTGTAGGCTTCTAATAATTCAGTTGTAATCATTTAGTATAGTGTTAAATTGTTTTAGGATAAATTAATAAATATAAAGTATGTTGTGATATGTAGTTATTTAGTTTTCATCATTTACAGTGTTTACTACACCAATTTGAAAAAGTATTGCTGAATAATTGTCGTCTGAAAACTTCTCACATTGTTTATCTATTTGATTAATAATTTCTTCAGTTGTATTTTGAGTGGAAAATAATGCTTCTAAATCAGTGTCAATCCAAGATTCTTGAATCCCATCAGTACACAGTAAAAAAATATCATCTTCCTGAATTGCATCACAAACAAGATAATCAAATTCAGAAGGTTCCTCAACCCCTTTTACAGAACGAGTTAGTTGATTTCTGTTTTGGTGAAAATAGCTTTCCAACTCCGTTAATTCACCTCTAACAATTGCCTCTGCTACCCATGAGTGATTGATTGTTTTATAAATGATTTTTCCATTTCTAATATGATACACACTTGAGTCTCCTATCCAAGCAATAGTTATAAATGATTCATGAATTTTTGTAAAAGCAATTGTACTAGCCATTGATTTTGTTGCAGGGTTCTTCTTTTTATAATTACTTAATTCCTTTTCTGCCTTTTGTAAAATATTGGATAAATTAAACATCGATTCATTTTGTATACTTGAACTAATTGAGTTACACAGTAACTGTGAAGCAAGTAATCCATTCCCATTTCCTCCTACACCATCACAGACTAAATACAATTTATCTGGAATAGAAATAATAGAATCTTCATTAATACTATTTTTACCTTTCTTATTGATAAAAAATGCAGACTTTATTAATAGCATGGCTCTAAAATATTAAGTTGAAAATGGAAATATGATTTACTATTGCTCTTTGACTTTTTTGTTTAACTTTTTAATTCTTTGATTTTACATAGACTTTGTTTTTAATTAATAATTTTTACTTTTCCACATATGTAATGACTTACAAGTCTTAAATTCTTTTAATAAATCTATTGGTAGTTTGTCATATTTCGCATTGCACAACCATTCCACCATGTCTAGTGTTTCATGAATCCATTTTATAATTTGTGTATATAATCCATTCAAATAGGCTTTTGTTAATTTATGATTTGAAAGACTCATAGCCTTTTCTAACGAATTTGCCAAAATATTTAGATAATTCAATCGGTCTGTTAATGTTTGATTATCAGTATTTGTAATTAAATAAATTAGGTTTTTTAGTGCGGTTATATTGTATATCTCCGTGTATGAAACTTCTAAGACAGCTTCAACTAAATCTTCGTCTATTTTAGCGGGAGGTGAAATTGTAGCACCATTTACTGTGTTTATATTTAATTTTGAATTACTAATACTAATAAAATAATCATCTATTATTTCTGCTATTTTATCAAAATCAACCTTTATTATTAAGTGTTTTAATCCATTTCGATTGGCATTTTCTCTTATTCGTCTGTGTTTTTGAATTTCAATATCAAAGAATGGCCGAAAGGCAATTTTCCCATTAAATAATATTTGAAACCATTGTTCCATTAAATCAAATCTAGATCGATGTAATGTTGTACTGGTTTGAAAACCAACGTCAAGCCAATTTAGATTAGTCTCGGATAATCCATAACAATTCCATAATTCAGAGAAACTGTCTTTACCTTTAAATTTATTTTCAGAAAAAAAAGTATCAAAAATTAAACTTTCTTCAATCTTACTTTTAAAACCTTTCAAACCTTTTATTTGATCCATGGCAGCTAATTGACACAGATTAATTCTTTCCTGAAAGGATGTCTTCATAAGAAATAAAATTTAAAGTTTCTTTTGATATACTAATATTCAACAGTGAATTTAAAGGAAGTTCTATTGGTAATTTTACAATTAAAATATTTTTAGACTGTGTTTGAATACAATAAAAACTAGTAGAAGAAATACTATAATAGGATGCACCTTCAAAAATTAGATTGTCATCAAAAAACAGAATAACACAAGGTTCAAAAGCAGTTAAATCAATAAAAGTGTTTAATTGATTATGAACAATAGAAAGAAAAAAATGGGTTGAACTATAATTCTGTAAAGGTTTGGTTTTAAAATAATTTTGTTTTACATCGACAGGGATGGTTTCAAAGGATAATGATGTCTCATCTTTTAATGTTAAGTGACATAATTCTTTCATACAAACAAATTTTAATTAATAATTTAGTTTGTATTTCAATCAATAAAGGTCCTCGGTAAACTTACGTTTATTTTGACCTGAGGGCCCGTATTGTTTTACCACCGTGGTGTCTTCACTCGGTTGGTACCCTTAATGGGTTCGAAATACTCAGCAGAGATATAAATAAAATTTGAATTCACAAAATTTATTTTGAATAGACTTTTATTAGTAAACATATTTAATCGTTTTTGAAAGTTAAATTTTATCAATTATGATTTTAATATTTAACCTTTTAGTTATAATCTAATTCAATAACTTTTTTTTGTTGATATAAATATTTTTCATTTGACTTTTCAAAATCATTTACCTATTTATTAAAAAAGAGAATTACTATATTGATGTTAGTCAAAATAAAGTGGTTATATAATTCCTCAATAATTATATAATTTCTTGTTTGTAGTATATCATAGAATTAATTCTCTTTAAATAAACTTTAATTAATAGAGATAGATTTACTATGCAAACAAAAGAATGGTACAACAAGAAAGAGATATTAGAAATATACCCCCTCTCAACAGCAACATACAAGACTAGAATAAAGAATATTGATCCAACAAAGACAAAATTCATTAAATCTAAATCAGGTTCACCATCACGATTAATTCATCATTCTGTATTGGATGTATTATTTAGAAAAAGAAGAAGATTAAGTTCCAAAGAGTACGACCAAACTATTAAATGGGTGAGAAATCACCATTGGAATTACTTTGGTGATGTTGTTCCTGGAAGTTCATTAATTCACGAGTTAATATACAAAATGAGATACTTTTTTGAAGAACTTAAAAAAACCCAAACGGAAAAGAATCAAATAACTCTCTTCTATGCAATCGAAAAAAACACAAATGACAATTACTACCATGCCCACTTTTTAATCGATTTTATAAAGGATATGCCATTATTAGAGGGTATTGAAGATATACTTGAAATCATTTGTGATCCGAATACAAATAAAGAAGGGCGTATTTACCTCAAAGAATATGACATGAAATATGATAAAGGAGGGGCAATATACTCTTCGAAAGAACAGAAGTATTTTTATGAAATATTGTGGTGACTTTATCCTATTAAATGAGAATGGGGTTAATAATTAACCCCATTTCACTAAAACAAAAATGATTATCTATATTGAGATTAAATCATCTTCTTAGATAGTACAACTAAAATACACTCTGAATTTGTTGTCGAATTCAAGAGACCACCCCATTCAAAAATTAAATAAATTATAAAATAATATAACTATGTACAATTGGTGTTTAAATAAAGTAAAAATTACAGGTAAAGAAGAAAACTTAAAAAAAATAAGTCAAATAATTAATAAAATACTTGATGAGAATGATGAATTAGTATTGATGGAAAGTTTAATTGGAAAAGATTCAATTAATGTCGAAGATTATTATAATGATGTCAGATGGCATGATGTAGATATAAAGTATTGGGGTGTAAAATGGGATGTAAAATATGGAGATCGTATTTCAATAGATAACAATGAATATATTCTTTTAGAATTTCAAACAGTATGGCATCCTACAGAATTTAGAAAAATACTTTCAAAAAAATATGATGTAAGCGTAACTATAAATTATTTAGAACATGAAATGGGATTAAGTAGACTAATTGAAATTGATAATAATGGGAATATACTAAGAGATAAAACTTATAGTTATGTGCTTCATGGTTTATCTAACTATGATAGATCTATTTTTATTAATAAACTTTTTGAATTTGCCGGTGATTTTTTAAAAATTAAAAATGATCTAGGAGAAGATTACGTTGATGATATAGATGAAATTATTGATGTTCTGGAATTCGATGTTGCTGGATTTATAAATGAAATAAATGAAAAATAATAATGAAAACAATTAATGAGTTATGTGATTGGTCTGAAAGATATGGGTTTGAAGAATTATTTGATTAAATATGAAAAACATACTTAGTAATAGCTTTTTTTGGTCAAACTTTAGGTGTACTTTTTGGGTGTACTTTGATGTTTTTTAAATCGATTTTTGGTCATAACTATAGTAATAAAGACGGTTTTCATCACAGAATATTATTTCTGTTAATCAGAGGGTCCTTGGTTCGAGCCCAAGAGGGGGAGCAAAAGCAGAAAGGCTATCAGAAATGATAGCCTTTTTTGGTTTTAGCCCTGTAGTTCAACGGATAGAATGGGAGTTTCCTAAACTTTTGATTCGAGTTCGATTCTCGACAGGGCTACTTAAAGACCCATCAAAAATGACGGTCTTTTTTTATGGGTCAAACATAGGTCAAACATTTAATTAATTTTATAATCTTGACATTATGAAGTTATTTCAACAATCCACAAAAATACGACCTTTGTTTTTCTTTGAGTGTTTCATCAAAATAGATAAGTTGATGGAATATGAAGATTCTTTTTATAACAATCCAATTAATCCTTCACAACAATCATTTAAAGAAAGAGGCTATAAAGAGTATATGAAAGATACTTATTATGGCAATACATTTTTGAGAGACCAATCAATAATATTAAAACACAAATAATTTAATTACAACCAACGGGTTAACAATAAATATTCTTATTAGTTATTTGAATAAACCAAAAACCCAAACTAAATAAAAAATCGATGCGGATAATATTTTTATATATTTGCTAATATAAAGCATAATTCAAAGACTAGAATTGTAACAATCTTAATTTTTTTTTCAAAAAAAGACTATAAATAAGATAATGCCCAATACAAGAGACTTTAGTGAACAGTTATTAGTAAGTGAACTCAAAAATCATAACGAAAAAGCATTTCGTAAACTTTTTGATTTCTATTATCAAGACATCTATGGGTACAGCATTAGTATTCTTAAATCAAAAGAGTTAGCAGAAGAAAATGTTCAAGATGTCTTTTTAAAGGTTTGGTTGTATCGTGAAAATCTAAACTTGGAACAGTCTTTTAAATCTTATTTATTTACAATTGCCAGAAATCAAGCTTTTAATTTATTAAATAAAGCCTCCAATGACTTGCTCTTGAAAAAAGAAATTTTCTATAAAAGTCAAAAATCATATGATCAAGGCGATTATTCTATCCGTGAAGCCGATTGTAAAAAACTAAAAAAGCAAGCTATAAAACAACTACCTCCCAAACGCAAACTTATTTTTAAAATGTCTCGTAAACAGAGCAAGACTTATGAAGAAATTAGTCAAGAATTAGGGATTTCTGTCAATACTGTCAAAAGCCAAATGAGTAAGGCATTAGAAACATTACGGCTCTTTTTTAAAGAACATGATGAAATTCTATAAATAGAAATCTTTTTATTATCTCAATCACTCTTAATGAGTGATTTTTTTTACAGCAGATAAAATCATAAGTAACTGATAATAAATTATTTATAATTAATAATGCTTTCCTTAAAAAAAATATTCAAAAAATTTTAAAAAAAATATAACGTTTGAGTAGTAGTCAACTTCTCTTCAACTGTATAATATATAACAGAAATAAAAAAACAATTCAAAATGAATGAAAATTCAGAAATAAAAAAATTATTACACAAATTTATTTTAAATCAATGTACCATTGAAGAAACAAATGAAGTTGTAAAATATTATAAGGAAAATAAGCTCACTTCAGATTTCCCTTCTGTTGAAGATATAAAAATGTTACTTGCCGAAACTCCAGAAATGGATAAAGCTAAAGCTAATGAGATATTTTCGAATATTTTGATAAGTGCAAAAGAGATAGAAAAAGAGGAAATTATTACCAAGAATAATCCTTTTAGGAAATACATTGCAATTGCAGCATCATTACTTGTACTATTAACCATTGGATTATCTTATCAGCATGGTTTTTTTAATCAGAAAAATGCTCCGGTGATTAACACTAATGAAATCACTTTACAATTAGAAAATGGTGATGTTCAAGTTATTTCATTGAGTCAAAAATCTAAAATAGCTGATTCTAAAGGAAATGTCGTAGGAAACCAAAATGGTAATAAAATTGTTTATGATACTGAAACCACAATAGAAAAACTAGTTTATAATACCATCAAAATTCCTTACGGAAAGCGGTTTGAATTGCAATTATCTGACGGGACAGTTGTGCATCTAAATTCAGGTACTACCCTTAAATATCCCATAAAATTTATTGCAGGTGAAAACAGACAAGTTTTTTTAGAAGGAGAAGCCTTTTTTGATGTTACAAAAGATAAAAAACATCCTTTTGTTGTTAATGCAAACAATTTGAATGTTCGTGTTTTGGGTACTCATTTTAATGTTTCAAACTATCCTGAAGATAAAATAACAGATGTTGTTTTAGTGGAAGGATCAGTTGGTTTATACACAGCAAATGAAACATTTGATGCTGGAAAAAGCACTATTCTTAAACCTGGATTTAAAGGAAGCTTTTCTAAGAATGATAATCATATTGGTACAAAAGCTGTTATTACAGATGCGTATACTTCATGGATTAATGGAGGTTTAACTTTTAGAGAAATGTCTTTTAAAGATATTGCCAAAAAATTAGAAAGACATTACAATGTTACTATCGTAAACCAAAATAATAAGTTTTCTGATGAAAAATTTAATGCCAGTTTTGGCGATGAACCTATTACAAAAGTGTTGAGTTACTTTAATGAAATTCACGGAATTAATTACACAATAAAAAATAATCAAGTACTAATTAAATAACCATTAAAACAAAATGAGAAATGAAATGTTGAAGAATCAAGAATAAAAAAATCGGAAAGAGCTACGAACAATTTCCGATTGGATAAAATCGATTGAACCTAACAAATTAAATACAATCAATTCACAAAACTATGAAAAAAAAACCAAAGAATGGTGGGATGCATTTTCCATTGTTCCAAAATGACCTAAAATTGAAACTAACCACTTTACTCCTTTTGGTCGCCATGTTTAATATTAGAGCAAATACTTATGCCCAAAAGACAAAAGTAGACTTAGAATTAAATAATATAACCGTGGAAAGGGTTATTGAGACGATCGAACAAAAAACGGATTTCCGATTTATATATAAAATAAATGATATCGATTTAGTTCGCGTACTTTCTATTCATGTGAAAAATGAAAATATAGATGTTGTCCTAAACAAGTTATTTAAAGGAACTACAACAGACTTTAAAGTCAGAGATACTCAAATAATTTTAAAAAAACCACTTGAAGTAAAAACGGAGAGCGTTATTATTATAAAACAAATTATAAAGGGTAAGGTAACCGATGAAAACGGTTTACCGCTACCAGGAGCATCTGTTATAGAGAAATCTACGAATAAAGCAGTAAGTACTGATAGTGATGGAAACTTCGAAATAGCTGTTGAAAACGGAGATGCTGTACTTACTATAAGTTTTGTTGGGTACAAAGAAAAATCAGTTTTGGCAAGCCAAAAAAATCTTATAATTAAACTATCTCCTGATACAGCCGACTTAAAAGAAGTAGTTGTAGTTGGTTACGGAACTTCCAGAAGAAAAGATGTAACAGGTGCAGTTTCTTCAATTGCTGCAAAGGATATGAATCAAGGAGCGGTTGTGAATCCATTACAATTAATTTCTGGTAAAATGGCTGGTGTAAATATTACCCAAACTGGAAGTGAACCTGGAACTGCTCCTAGCATAAGAATACGAGGGATATCTTCATTAATTGGAGGAAACGATCCTTTAGTAGTTGTAGATGGAATTCAAGGAAATATGGATTTATTAAATCAAATTCCTCCTAGTGAAATAGCATCAATAGACATTTTAAAAGATGCTTCAGCTACCGCTATTTATGGCTCAAGAGGAGCTCCTGGTGTAATTATTGTGAGTACTAAGAAAAATAAAGCAGGAAAAACATCTGTTGAATATACCGAATCTACTTCAATGGATTATATTCCAAAAAAATTAAGTATGTTGAATGCCGATCAGTGGTGGGCACAAGCCCAATTAGTTGGAGTTCCAGCTTCTGCTAATCATGGATCAGATACGGATTGGTATGGTATTCTTACTAAAAGAGGGGCAACACAAACCCATACTTTATCTTTTGGAGGAGGAACGGATAAATTTAGTTATAGAGCGTCAATAAGTGCTATTTTGCAAGATGGTGTTGTTATTAATTCTAATAATCAAAAATATATTGGAAGAATTCAAGCTACCCAATCAGCGATTGATGATAAACTAAAACTGACGTTCAATCTTAATAGTGGAATCACAAATTCAAAAAACAGCATTGGAAGCATAGGAAGAGCAGCATTTACTTCTAATTTAATTTCAAATGCTTATGTAATGCGTCCAACAGATCCAGTTTACAATATGGATGGGACTTATTATACGGATCCTAATGTTTTTCAATACCTAAATCCTTACGCTGCTGCTCAAACTGTTAAAAATGAAGGTCAATATGATAATTTGTTTGGAAGTCTTAAAGCCGATTTGGATTTATATAAAGGCTTAACAGCAGGATGGTTTGGAAGTTGGAGAAAAACAAATAATTCAAATGGATATTATCTTCCCTCTGAATCAACGAATGCAGCTGCAATCGATCAAAAAGGTATTGCAAATATTAGTAATAATAAACAAAATGAAAGATTAATGAATATAAGTCTTTCGTATAAAAAAATATTTGGAAAACACAGCATCAATGCATTGGCTTTGTATGAATGGCAAAACCAAACCTATCAAGGTAATTATGCTCAAGCTAGAGGTTTTATAAATGATATTGCAACTTATAATGCATTGCAATTGGGTGATTTGTCCAAAGTACAACCTGGAGATATGTCTTCTTATAAAAATGACCGAACTCTAGTTTCTTACTTAGGACGTATTAATTACTCTTTTTTAGACAGGTATTTATTTACAGCTAGTATGAGAAGAGATGGTTCATCAGTATTTGGAGCCAATAACAAATGGGGCGAATTCCCATCAGCTTCTATAGCTTGGCAAATAGATAAAGAGCCTTTTATGGCAAACCAAAAGATATTTAACGATTTGAAATTACGAGGAGGATATGGTATTACAGGTAATCAGCAAGGATTATCTCCACAAAATTCGATTTCCTTGGTTGGTGGTTCTGGTGTTACTTATTTTGGTGGTTCACAAATAACTAATTTTAATGTGACTCAAAATGCAAATCCAGATTTACGTTGGGAAACAAAAAAACAAACAAATATCGGATTGGATTTCGCAAGTTTAAACAGTAGATTAAGAGGAACAGTAGATGTTTATACCGCAACTACTTCTAATTTATTATTTGGTTATACTGTTCCTCAACCGCCATATCCATTTAATAGTATTATGGCTAATGTGGGAAGTATTATAAACAAAGGACTTGAGGTTTCATTAGGCTATGATTTGATAAAAACTGAAAATACCACACTTACATTAGCAGGAAATGTTTCTTTCTTGAGAAATAAAGTTTTAAGCTTAAGTGGTAGTCTTAACGGAGTTCCATTAAATACCAATTATGTTTCTTGGGGGCCAAGTTCTTACTTAATTGTCGGACAACCTATAGGCACATTTAATATTTTGCATCATACGGGTAAAAACAATTCAAATTCTGAAACAGTTCTTGATGTAGATGCAAATGGCGTTATAGATCAAGGTAATACAAGTCCTGACCGTATGCTAAGAGGTTCAGCTTTACCAACATATACTGTTTCTTTTAATCCAACATTCCAATATAAAAATTTAGATATTTCGATGTTATGGAGAGGATCAGGTGGAAATAAAATTTACAATGGTTTACGATCTAGTTTGAGTTATTTGGAAAATATTGGAAAATCAAATGTTTTAGAAAGCGCCATTCCTTTAGGATTGTTTACTTCTCAGTATGGTTCCGATTTATGGCTTGAAGATGGTTCTTTTATAAGACTAGAAAATGTAACTGCTGGCTATAATATTCATTTTAAGACTATTAAATATATTGAATCACTACGACTTTCTCTTACAGGAAGTAACCTACTATTGATCACCCATTATTCCGGAATTGATCCAGAATTAAATATGAGCGGTAGTAATGGCTTTGGTGGTGATAATGGAATTTATCCACGCACCCGAAGTTTTGCCTTAGGTTTGAATGTGAAATTTAAATAGTAAAAGAAAATGAAAATCAAAAATATATTTATAATAGGAAGCCTAAGTTTTCTATTACTAGTTGGTTGTACCAATATCGATGAGCATGTATATGATAAATATCCAGCAAATAATTTTTATGGATCTGCACAAGGTGCCGATGTTGCACTTGCTAGTGTATATGCACAAGTAGGAGGAAATTGGAACGGTGTCGGCTATGCTGGAGCTGACAGAGGATGGTATGATTTGAATAGCTTTAGTTCGGATGAACAAGTTATTCCACATAGAACTACTGGAGATTGGGAATTAGATTTTGCCCGTTTATACAAACATGAATGGTTACCTACAGATACTTTTCTTAATAATACTTGGAGTTGGTTATATAAATCCATTTTTAATGCAAATTTAGCTGTAAATCAATTAGAATTATCAAAAGCAGATCCTTCAAAAATTGCAGAAGCAAAAGTGTTGAGAGCTTTTTTCTACTACTTATTGATAGATGATTTTGGAGACGTTCCTTTTTATACAGACAATAATATAGATGTAAATAAAATTCCTCAATCAAGTCGTAAAGATGTTTATGCTTTTGTTGTAAAGGAATTAACTGAAAATATTGATTTACTTTCTGAATCTAAAGGAGGTACATATTATGGAAGATTCAATAAATGGGCAGGTTACACTTTATTAGCTAAAGTTTATTTAAATGCTGGTGTTTACACAGGTACAACTAAATGGCAAGAATGTTTAGATGCATGCAATAAGGTAAGCCAAGGAGGATTCACACTTCATCCAGGAGGAGCAAGTACTTCTAGTCCGTTAGGATATAAATATTTTGAATTATTTGGGGATAAACTTCCGGATGACGAAACCATTTTAGCAATATTTACAACTGCTGAAGTTGTATCTCGAAATATATTCGGCGTACGTAGTTTATACGGTTCACAAGCAGCAACTTTATTTGGCTTTAGTGGATGGAATGGTACAATTGTTCCTAAAGATTATTTCTTGAAATTTAGTGATACTGATATTCGAAAAAAACAATTTCTTTATGGTGATCAAGGTGGAGGAGTCAATTACACGGTTGATGTTGCTTCATTAGATAATCCAGGAGCGGCACCACAAGCTGGTGTTAGAGATGTGAAATTTTATCCAGTTGGCCCTATGTCAGGAAGTGGAGCATCGAATGATTTTCCAATTTACAGATATGCCGATGTACTATTAATGATTGCAGAATGTAATGTAAGACTTGGTAATGCTTCAGCTGCAAAACCATTTGTAGATCAAATACGACAACGTGCAGGTCTTAGTATTTTAGGATCAAATCCATCCCTTAACGATATTTATAACGAAAGAGGATTTGAATTGAGTTGGGAAGGACATAGAAGACAAGACATGATTCGTTTTGATAAATTCTTATTGGCAAATGACTTCAGAGGAGTTTCAGCAGATTATAGAAAGTTGTTTCCAATACCAACTGCAGCTTTAGATGCAAACAAGGGATTAAAACAAAATTCAGGTTATTAAATTTAGAACTATTATGAAAAAATATATAAATAAGTTAATCGTAGTTTGTGCTTTACTTTTTCTAAGCGCATCCTGTCAGAATGATGCTTTACTCACTACTTTAAAAACCGTGAGTTTCTCTGGCGCACCTCAGGCTTCTTCTAGTGCCATCATTCTTTCTACAAGTAATACAAATCAAGCTGTAGTAACTATATCATGGCCAGCAGTAGCTTATCCTGTAAAAGCTCCAGTTACTTATGCTTTGCAATTTGATGTTCTTTCCGATATAGTTGGAAGTACTGCATGGGGAAAATCGGTAAGAATTCAGGTGGGCGAGGATGTTTTAAGTAGATCTTTACTTGGTGCAGATCTTAATAAAATAGCTATTCAATTAGGACTTCCATTAGATGTAGTAGGTAAGATTGCTGTTCGTGTCGAGTCAAATTTAGATCGTACAAGTTATTCGGATCCTATCACTTTATCAGTAACACCTTTTTCAAAAACGGTTGTTTACACTGCGCTTTATATGCCAGGAAGTTATCAGGGAGTTCCTGATGTTACAACAGCTGCGCAATTAGATCCTATTTCTAAGGGTATTTACCAATGTTATGTTACATTCCCAACCTCTCAAGGGTTAGGATATAAATTGACAACTCAAAGAAATATGAATCAATTTTTTGGAGCAGGTATCAATGGAATTATTGTTGATGGTAGTACTAGCAATTTTGTTGTTCCAGCTTCTGGATCCTATCAAATTACAGTTGATCTAAATACTTCAAGTATTGCCGCTCTTCCTTATTCATGGGGAATAATTGGTGATGCAACTCCAGGAGGATGGAACTCTAGTTCACCTATGACTTATGACTATCAACAAAAAACTTGGACATGGACAGGTCCTTTGCTTGCAAAAGCATTAAAGTTTAGACTTAATGACAATTGGAATGTAAATTATGGTCCTCAAAGCCAAACGGACGGAATAATGTATCATGATATTCCTGCAGCGCCACAACCAGGAGCTTATAATGTAACTGCTGACGGAAATTATATCGTGACGTTTAAAATAAATGATATTGACCCAGTAAAAAATGGTTATCCATTATCAGCAACTTATACTGTAACAAAAATCTAATTTAATAAGATGCAACTATAAAAATGGTTAAATAAAGCATTCCTCTTAATAAAAAAAAGAGGGATGCAACCATTAAAAAAAACACTTATTGTAAAAAATAAAAAAAATGAAATATTATATCAATATATTTTTTGCACTTCTTTTTTCTTTGGGATTAGTTTCGTGCAACGCATCGGATAATGCGTCAAAGCCAGTTCCGGCTTACCCACAATATGGAACGCGATTTGATAAAATGCCTAAAAAAGAAAATGCGGTAATTTATCAAGTTAATATTCGTGCTTTTAGCGCAGCAGGAAACTTAAAAGGGGTACAGGATAAACTTACATATATTCAAGAACTTGGAGTTAATGTTATTTATCTAATGCCAGTTTATCCAGTTGGAGTTTTAAAATCTGCTGGTGGATTAGGTTCGCCGTATGCAGTTAAGGATTATAAAGCAGTAAATCCAGAATTTGGGACTTTAGCAGATTTGCAAGTTTTAGTTGAAGAAGCGCATAAAAAGAACATGGCGGTGATCTTGGATTGGGTTGCTAATCATACTTCATGGGATAATGCATGGATTACCGATCATCCCGATTGGTATCAAAAAGGGACTGATGGAAAAATTATATCTCCCCCTAGCTTCAATGATGTTGCTCAATTGGATTTTTCTAACACAGAAATGCGTAAAGCGATGATTGATGCCATGTCGTATTGGATATATACTGCAAACGTTGATGGTTTTAGATGTGATTATGCAGATAATGTTCCTCAAAATTTTTGGTCAGATGCTATTACACAACTTCGAAGTTTTAAACAAACCAACTTATTGTTTCTAGCTGAAGGAAAGAACGTTGCTAATTTTAACGCAGGTTTTGATTATACTTTTGGATTTAATTTTTACGGTGCATTAAAAGATGTTTTTAGCAAAAGCCTCTCAGCAACTAGCTTACAAGACGCCAACGCATTAGAATATGCTAATAATTATAACGATTCACAGCGAATTGTAAGATACATTACCAATCATGATGTAAACCTTTCTGACGGTACGCCTCTAGAATTGTTTAACGGAAAGAAAGGATCAATAGCTGCATTTGTAGTTGCTGCGTATATGAAATCAGTACCAATGATTTATAACGGACAAGAACAAGGTTACGCAACTAGAATTCCATTTTTTACCCATACACCAATTAATTGGGCTACAGGTGATTTGGATATGTTAGCAGAATACAAGAAAATTATCGCTTTCAGAAACTCTAGTATTGCTTTAAAAACGGGTACTTACAAAGGATTTAGTAGTGATGCCGTAAGTGCTTTTACGATGGAAACAGATACTGAAAAAGTTCTTGTACTTGTCAATCTAACAAATACAACTACTAAATATATAGTTCCAGCTCCTTTGAAATCGATAGCTTGGAAAAATGGATTTAGTAATACTGATGCGCCATTATCTTCGGAGGTTAGTTTACAACCCTATCAATATTTGATCCTAAAAAATTAACTTAAAAGAAATTAGGCCACTAACCAGTGGCCTAAAACACCAATTCATTTATTGCCGCTAAGGTGCAAAGAGCATAGATTTAATAAATATAACTTTCTGTTTTAAGTAATTGAATTGTTTTTAAATCTTACCTACTTCGAACCTTCGTGTCTTTGTACCATTGCGGTAATTTATTAATCAAAAACTTAAAAAAAAATGAATTTTAAACCTAAGAAAACATTCGTTTCATTTTACATTGGTAAAAATTTGACAGGCTTACTTTTTGTTTGTTTCACTGCTTTATTTGCACATGCGCAGCTAATTACTTCACCCAATAAAAATCTTTCATTACAATTTGAATTGAAAGAAAATGGAGTTCCCTCTTACCAATTAAGCTTTAAAGGGAAGGCGGTTATCAAACCAAGTGCTTTGGGTTTAGAAATGGCTGATGTTCCTTCGTTTATGGATGGTTTTTCTATCACAAATACAGAACAAAATTCTGTTGATACTTCATGGAATCCAGTCATGGGTGAGGAAAAAACAATCCGAAATAATTATAACGAGCTAGTGGTTACTTTGGCACAAGCCAAAAATAACAATCGATACATTCGAATACGGTTTCGTTTATTCAATGATGGATTAGGCTTTCGATATGAATTTCCAAAACAAAATGACTTGAATTATTTTGTAATTAAAGAAGAGCATACCGAATTTCAATTAGCTGGAGATCATAAGATTTTCTGGATTCCAGGAGATTATGATACCAATGAATACGCTTATACAACATCGAAGATTTCTGAAATTCCTGCTTTAATTCATAAAGCAACAGTTTTCTTAAATGCACAAAATCCTATAAAAGATTTAGCTGTGCAAACGCCATCCATGATGAAATCTGCTGACGGTTTGTATATCAACATTCACGAAGCAGCTCTGATTAATTATCCTGCTATGTCATTGAATGTTGATGCAAAAACCTTCAAAATGAGTTCACATCTTACACCTGATGCGGTTGGTAACAATGGTTATATGCAAACCGATACTCAAACACCATGGAGAACCATCGTAGTAAGTGACAAAGCCACTGATATTTTAGCTTCAAAAATGATTTTGAATCTAAATGAGCCAACTAAATACAAAGATGTTTCTTGGATTAAACCGATGAAATTTATTGGTGTTTGGTGGGAATATTTTGTTGCTGGAAAAAGTACTTGGGCTTTTGGTAAGGAAACCAATGTAAAAATAGGACAGGATTTTAGCAAACTTACGCCAAATGGGAAACACGGTGCGACTACAGAAAGAGTAAAAGAATATATTGATTTTGCCGCCAAAAATGGTATAGATGCCGTTTTAGTTGAAGGTTGGAATGTAGGTTGGGAAGATTGGATTGGAAATTGGAAAGAAAATGTTTTTGATTTTGTAACTCCTTATCCAGATTTTGACGTGAAAGCATTACATACTTATGCGGCTTCTAAAGGTGTTCAAATTGTTATGCACCATGAAACATCAGGATCAGCAACTAACTACGAGCGACGTTTGGACCAAGCTTTCCAATTTATGAAAGACAATGGGTATAATGCTGTAAAAACAGGATATGTTGGGAAAATTGTTCCTCGAGGCGAACATCATGATGGACAATGGATGGTAAATCATTATATACATGTTGCAGAAAGAGCTGCCGATTTTAAAATCATGGTTGATAGTCACGAAGCAGTGCGACCAACTGGATTGAACAGAACATATCCAAACTGGATTGCGCAAGAATCAGCAAGAGGAACTGAGTTTGAAGCAATGGGCGGATTAACTCCAGAACACACTACCATTTTACCATTTACTAGATTAATGGGCGGTCCAATGGATTTTACTCCAGGTATTTTCCAAACGGATTTGAGTTATTATAATACGGGTGGTCATCAACGAGTGAACACAACTTTGGTAAAACAATTGGCTTATTATGTAACAATGTACAGTCCCCTGCAAATGGCGGCTGATATTCCGGACAATTACAATCGTTTTCCAGATGCTTTCCAATTCATAAAAGACGTTGCAGTAGATTGGGATAACAGTTATATACTTGAAGCAGAGCCAGGGGATTATATTACAATTGCTCGTAAAGCAAAAAGTAAAAATGAATGGTTTGTAGGTGGAATTACAGATGAAAATTCAAAAACAGCTACTATTTCTTTAGATTTCCTTCCAAAAGATAAAAAATATATTGCTACAATTTATGCCGATGGTAAGGATGCTAATTGGAATGAAAAACCGCAAAGCTACACCATTTCTAAAGTTATTGTGACTTCAAAAACAGTTTTAAAACAATATATCGCTCCGGGTGGAGGTGTTGCTATAAGCATTAAAGAAGGAAATAATTCTGAAATTAAGGGATTAAAAAAAAAATAGTAAAATCAAATTATGACTATTAATACAAAAAACAAATTTATACTAACTTAAATACTAATATTATGAAGAAGAAATTGCTCTTTTTTATTATTTGTCTCATGACAATTACTTTTGCAAATGCAAAAAATCCATCGCTTAATTCAGTTGAAAAACAAAATCTAAGTTTTCAAGTGATAAGTATATTTGGAGATGCTACTCCAGGAGCATGGGTGACGGATACAGATATGACCACTACTGATGGAATAACTTATACTCTAAATGGAGTTTCATTGGTGCCAGGCGCATTAAAATTTAGAGGAGATCATGCTTGGACTTTACCCTACAATTGGGGAGGAACAGCTTTTCCTTCAGGGACAGCAGTAGTTGATGCTAATGGTATAACTATACCTTCAGCGGGTATTTATACTATTACTTTTAATAAAACGACTGCAGTATATAGTTTTATCTTTCAGACTATAAGTATTTTTGGTGATGCTACACCAGGTGGTTGGGTAACTGATACTGATATGACTACAACCGATGGAACAACTTATACTCTAAAAGGTGTTGCTTTGGTTCCGGGTGCATTAAAATTTAGAGGAGAACATGCTTGGACTTTACCCTACAATTGGGGAGGAACTGCTTTTCCATCAGGGACAGCAGTAGTTGATGGTGGCGGTATAACGGTTCCAACTGCGGGTGTTTATAATATTACATTTAATAAAATAACTGCAGTATATTCGATTGCTAGTCCACCTGTAAGTTTTCAAGTGATAAGTATTTTTGGTGATGCCACACCAGGAGGTTGGGTTACTGATACAGATATGACCACAACTGATGGAACAACTTATACTTTAAAAGGAGTTACTTTGGCTTCTGGAGCATTAAAATTCAGAGGGGATCATGCATGGACATTGCCTTATAATTGGGGAGGATCCGCTTTCCCTTCTGGTACTGCTGTTGTTGATGCCAATGGAATAACGATACCAAACGCAGGAATTTATAACATTACGTTTAATAAAGTTACAGGAGCTTATAGTTTCACCTTTCAAACAATAAGTATATTCGGAGATGCTACTCCAGGAGCATGGGTAACTGACACCGATATGGTAACTACCGACGGTATTGTTTATACCCTTAACTTAGTTGCTTTGGTTCCGGGTGCATTAAAATTTAGAGGAGATCACTCATGGACTTTACCTTACAATTGGGGAGGAATAGATTTTCCGATTGGAACAGCAGTAGTTGATGGTGGTGGTATAACTATACCAAAGGCAGGTTCTTATAATATTGTTTTCAATAAAAAAACAGGAGCTTATAGTATTCTTATTCCTTCAGCTCCAAGTATGTTATCGTATGCTACCCCTAATGTTTTTGTTTCGGGTACTACGATTACAAATTTAATTCCGACACTAAATATTGGTCTTGGCAATATTGTTTATTCAGCAAATCCATCATTGCCACTTGGGCTTCAATTGGATCCTGTTACAGGAATTATTAGTGGAACACCAACAACTATTAAAACACAAGCGATTTATACAATAACTGCAACAAATAGCTATGGTTTTAGCTCTAAATCAATCAGTATCGATGTACAAGGAAAACCAACAGGATTAGCTTATTCAGGAAACTTAAGGTTGCCAATAAATATAACAATAGCAACAGTAACTCCAATAGTCACAGCAAATCCTGCTCCCATTTTTAGCGTAGTTCCAGCATTACCTTCAGGAATGATTTTAAATACAAATACAGGAGAGATAACTGGTAGACCAACTATAGAAACTGCTGTTATCAATTATACAATAACTGCAACTAATAATCGAGGTTCTCAAAATCAAAGTTTTACTATAGAAGTTTTTAATAATGATCATGATTTTGATGGTATTTTAGATGTGAATGATAACTGTCCAACGGTTTATAATCAAGATCAATCGGATATTGATCATGATGGTATTGGTGATGCTTGCGACCTAGTTGATATCAATGTGCCTCAAGGGTTTTCTCCAAACGGAGATGGTAAAAATGATACTTGGTTTATCATCAACATGGTAAATCATCCTAATACTTCGGTTAGAGTTTTAAACAACACAGGGGATGAGGTTTATTTTTCTAATGACTATCAAAATAATTGGAATGGGGAATATAAAAACACAGGAAAAATTGTGGATCAAGGTTCTTATTTCTACCAAATTGATTTAGGTGGTGATGGATCGATTGATCAACAAGGATGGATTTACATAACTAAATAATTTTCAAAAAATATAAAAATGAAAAAAATATATCACATAATAGCAGGCGCAGTGCTCTTTATAAGTAGCTCTGTTTTTGCTCAACAAGAAGGTTCATTCGCTTTTTACAAATACCACATGAATGTTATCAATCCTGCTTATTCAGGAGTTGATGATCAAACAGTAGTAACAAGCTCATTGCGATCTCAATGGAGCGGTATTGTTGATGCACCAAAAACTCAGGCTGTTTCTTTCGGTATGCCATTAGTCAACAATCTTGGATTTGGTATTTCGGTAGTTAACTCTTCTACTTTTATAGAAAAACAAACAGCGTTTAATGTAGATTTTTCTTATAAAGTAAAAATGAATAAAAATACCGATTTGTATTTGGGTATAAACGCAGGAGGTACTACTTATAATGTAAATTCTTCTGGATTAGAATTGTATTCTATTGATGTAGATCCTGCATTTGGTACTATACATACATTTAATCCTAACTTTGGTGCAGGTGCTTTACTGAAAAGTGATAAATTTTACTTATCGCTTTCGGTTCCAAGATTATTAAATATTCAAAATGCAAAAAATGATAATGGATATGCTTCCGTGCAAACGAATAGACCTAAACTTTATATCAGTGGAGGTTATGATTTTAATCTAAACTCTGAAGGGACCTTAGTATTGAAACCTTCTATTCTGGCTAGTTGTGTTACGGCTGCTCCTTATTCTATTGATTTTAGTACCATGTTAAAAATTCAAAATAATTTTGAAATTGGCGCATTGTACCGTACTGATAAAGCGTATGCAGCTATGGCAAATTTTATTCTTTACAATAAATTCATTGTTGGTTATGCTTATGAAGTAAGTTCTTTACCAGCAATGGCTAGTGCTAAAAATAGTAATGAAATTTTACTACAATATAAGTTTTAAGTTCAGGTTCATAAAACACCTCTTCTGAGGTGTTTTATGAACTTTATTTCAAAAAATAAATTTTAAGTTACCTCTTAAATTTAATAAAAATAGAATGCTACTATTAATTTAAAACCACAATTATTAACAATCAAAAAACCACAATTATGAAAAAAAAATTACTGTTTTCCGTTATCTGTCTAATGACAATTGCATTTACTAATGCAAAAACTATACGTCCAACATCGCTTGAAAAACAAAGTCTAAGCAACTTGCAAATAAGTATTTTTGGAGATGCAACTCCTGGTGGGTGGGTTTCAGATACCGACATGGTTACCATTGACGGGGATAATTATACGCTTACCAATGTTAGTCTAATTCCAGGAGCATTAAAATTCCGTGGTAATCATTCTTGGACTTTACCTTACAATTGGGGAGGAACAGCTTTTCCTTCTGGGACTGCAGTAGTAGATGCTAATGGTATAACAATACCAACTACAGGAATTTATACTATTTCTTTCAATTTGACCACTTTTGCATATAGCATTATAAAACAAAATGTAACCTTTCAAACTATAAGTATAATTGGAGATGCAGCTCCTGGGGGTTGGGTTGATACCGATATGACAACTACGGATGGAAATATTTATACCCTTAGGGCAACATTGGGAACAGGAGCATTAAAATTGCGTGGAGATCATTCTTGGACATTACCCTATAATTGGGGAGGAACGGACTTTCCGTCAGGTACAGCGGTGATAGATGCTAATGGTGTAATTATACCATCTGCCGGTATTTATGATATTATTTTTAATAAAACAACGCTTGCTTACAGCATCAAATTTAAAGTTATTAGTATTTTTGGAGATGCCACTCCAGGGGCATGGACTACCGATACCGATTTGGTCACAACTGATGGTACTAATTATACCCTTACTAATGTTGCCTTGGTTCCGGGAGCATTAAAATTTAGAGGAGATCATTCTTGGACATTACCCTACAATTGGGGAGGAACAGCCCTACCTTCTGGTACAGCAGTTGTTGACGCTAATGGTATTACTATACCAACTGCAGGAAACTACACTATTAGTTTTAATGTCACTACAGCATTGTATTCTATTTCTAGTACTTTAGGGACTCAGGGATTTAATGTTTCTACCTTTACTGTTTACCCAAATCCTGCAAAAAACAGTTGGAATTTTAGTTCTTCAAATGAAAGAATTGAAAGTATTCAAATTGTAGATGTTTTAGGAAAAACAATCCGTTCCTCATTTTCTAAAAGTAACAATGTTACTGTTGATGCTTCGGGTTTAACCAGTGGAATTTACTTTGCCAAAATCACATCTGCAAATGCAACAAATACAGTAAAATTAATTAAAGAATAGTTTTAATATATTTTGTTTAAATCCCTTAAAACTTAGGTTCTAAGGGATTTTTTTATAAGATATTTTTGAAAATTATATAAATATTGGAAAAACTATAAATCTTCGGTATAAAGCGATAAAGCGAACTGATTTAGTCTGGAAATAAGGGCATATTTTAAAAACCCCTTAAAATATTAGTATTCTGTCCCGTCCTAAATAATCGATACAGATTATTAGACAAAAATAGATAAATTAAACAGCATCAAAAACGTTTTTGATGCTGTTTTTAGTTTTATAAATGGAGAAGAATCAAAAAACACTTTATTATGCAATTGATAAAAATTCAAATGACAAAATTATACTGAACCCTAAAAACCATACAAAACTTTTACATAATTTAAAATAGGAAAAAACAACCTAAATTAGCAGAACTATGTCAAAAAGAAGAAGCATATCATCATAAATTAATGGGATAACCTGATAATATATTTGAAGAGGTTAATTAATTTTGTTTTTTTAAACACCTTTATTTTCTGATATAGAATTTATAAATTAAAGTTTATCTATTTGATTTTAAGATAATTGAATAATTAATCATTAAGGAAAAACTGCAACTTTCTCCAATAAGGGGAGCAAAACAAAACCCGATACGAAAGTGTCGGGTTTTTTTGTGGACATTTTTGGGCAAGTAGTTTATCCCGAAGTAACGAAGTGAAAGCGGGAAGCCCGATAGGGGAGCAAAAGTTCAGCAGAAATGTTGGACTTTTTTGTGTCTAATTTTGTACTATACAAATTTGAAAAAGAATGATTATTTTTAATCTTTACAAAATAAAGAAACATCAAAAAATGAGAAATTTTACACTTGCGTTAATTGGACTTTTGATAAATACCCTTACCTGTTCTGCTCAAATAGAAAAAGAAAGTATCAATGAAACTTGGAAGCATTTTACTGGTGATGTAGTTGGTGCTGAAAAGATTGATTTTAATGATAAATCTTGGCAAACCATTAATCTTCCGCACACTTGGAATGCCGTGGACGCATACACTGAAAAAAAATATTACAGAGGTGTTGGCTGGTACCACAAGACCTTAAATCTTACCCAAAAACATCAAGGTAAAAAACTATTTCTCCATTTTGAAGGCGTATTTTTGAAAGCATTCGTGTATGTAAACGGCAAATTTGTTGGGGAACATAAAGGAGGTTATACTGCTTTTTCTTTTGATATTTCTAATTTCGTTATTATTCCAGGCAATAACACCATTGCCGTAAAAGTTGACAGCAGCAAGGACTTAAATTTACCTCCTATTTCCGGCGATTATACTATGTTTGGTGGAATTTATAGAGATGTATATCTTATTTCAACAAATGAGGTGCACTTTGACCAAATGAATCTAGGAAGTAGTGGCGTTTTTATTGAAACACCATTAGTCAATGACAATGCCGCAAATGTTAAAGTTAGAGGGTCAATTTCCAATCAATCTAATGAAAATAAAAATTTAATAATCATCTCAAAAATAATTGATAAATCGGGTGAAGTTATCACTGAAATAAAATCAAAACTTAAACTCTCAGCCGGAGCAAATGGAAATTTTGAACAGCTTTCTAATAAAATTACCAATCCAAATTTATGGTCGCCCAACAATCCCTATTTGTATACTGTTGAAACCACTATTCTTTCTGATGACCAAACAAAAAAAGTTCTTGATTTCAAGAACCAACCTCTTGGATTTAGATGGTTTTCATTTAATCCGGATTCAGGATTTACTTTAAATGGAAAATACTTAAAACTAATTGGTGCTGCCCGTCATCAAGATTATATGGGATTGGGTAATGCTTTAGACAATGACTTACAAAGAAGTGATGTGGAGTTATTGAAAGCAATGGGAGGAAATTTTATTCGAGTGAGTCATTATCCGCAAGACCCAACTATTGTTGAAATGTGTGATAAGTTAGGTATATTAGTTTGGGAAGAAACGCCACTTGGCAATACATTTAATGACAATGAAGACTTGAAGGCAACCTGCGTTAGCAGCCTAAAAGAAATGATTCGGCAGAATTATAATCACCCTAGTATTATCATTTGGGGTTATATGAATGAAGTAGGACTTAGAACTTCAAAGCTAGCGGATAAAGAAAAGAAAAAAGAGATTTATGAAATTACCGCCAAGTTTGCTAAAGAATTAGAAGGTATTTTACGAGCCGAAGATAAAACCAGACTCTCTACAATGGCCTTAAATTCTGGAGGAACAAGCTATTATAAAGAGTATGGATTTTCCGATTTGCCAAACACAATTGGATGGAATACCTATTATGGATGGTACAAAGGAAAATTTGAAGACTTTGGTATTTTTATAGATAAAGTGCACAAAGAATCTCCCGAAATAAACAGTATCATCAGTGAATACGGCGCTGGTAGTGACAAGCGATTGCACAGTTTAAACCCGGAACAATTTGATTTCAGTATTGAATGGCAGCAGATGTATCACGAATCGTATTTGAATCAAATATTCAGTCGGAAATTTATTTCAGGAGCCACGGTTTGGAATTTTATTGATTTCAATGCTGCAGGTCGTCAAGAAAGTACGCCACGCATTAACAACAAAGGATTGCTTTATAACAATCGCACCCCTAAAGATGTTTATTACTTATATCAAGCTTGGTTGATTAAATCTCCTGTGCTTCATATTGCGAGCCGTGATTGGCTAATTAGAAAAGGTATTCAGGCTAATCCAAATGATACATCAGTTACCCAGCCTCTTAAAATTTATTCTAATATTGACAAGGTTGAATTGTTTTTAAATGGAAATTCAATTGGAGTTCAAACTATAAAAAATGGATTTTCTGTATGGAATGTTCCTTTTACAAATGGTAAGAATTTTCTATTGGCAAAAGGAGAAAGTGCAAACAAAATTTATGAAGACGCCCTTCAAATTGATTTTGAAATAGTCCCTACAATCCTAAATCAAGTGACTAATAAAGATTTTGAAATTGCGGTAAATGTGGGTAGTAATTGCTTTTTTACTGATCCTATAAATAACGTCACTTGGATGCCTGACCAACCCTATAAATCTGGCGGTTTTGGCTATGTAGGCGGGGAAATATACAGACCCACAGAAGGTAAAATCGGGCATCAGTCGGAAGTTTTTCAAACTAGAAATGTGCCATTGTACCAAACATTTAGATACGGATTGAGCGACTATAAATTTGATGTGGCCAACGGGGAATATGAGGTTGAACTGCATTTCTCTGGATTTGGAGATAAATTATCAAAATCAATTTATGATGTTAGTGAATCTGAAGAAAAGGGGAATGAAACCAGCCAATTTAATGTGCTTTTAAATGGTGCTTTGGCGCTTGAGAATTTTTGTCCAGAATTACAAAATGGCGCGTTAAATGCCGTATACAAAACATTTGTAGTTCAAGCAAAAGATTTAAAAGGACTTACCATTTCATTTGAAAAATTGAAAGGAAAACCTTTTATTAATGCTATAAAAGTGAGAAGATTGAATTAAGAGAAACGCTTAATTGTGATAAATAAATATTTTTCAAACACTTGTTTTTCTGATAGTTAAGTAAATCACCATCGCATCAAAATTGTAACTTTCTCAAATAGGGGGAGCAATATGAAGCCTGATACGAAAGTATCAGGCTTTTTTATTTTACATGAGTTGGAATACCACATGAAAAAAATGACTTTGTCAAATTACATTCGTTCGGTAGTGATGGATGATCCTAGGCACACAGCAGAGATCCGCGCCATCGGGAGTTGCAACTTTTATTAAATATCATTAGGATAATTTATAGAATTTAAAAAAGTAGTGAAAACTCGAAAAATTGAAACCTAAAATTTTTATTTTAAAATGGACAACTAGAATTATATTTGTAACTTATTTATTTGAATATTACTTTATATGAGGAAATTTATAGTCATTGCATTCTTATTTTCATCAACTTTATTTTATTCTCAACTTCAAACTTTAACGGATGACTTTGAAGGTAATGGAACTATTTTAAGTTGGTATGGCGGTGATTGCGGAATGGACAATCATTTTCTAAATCCATATCCATCGGTTATAAATAATTCGGGAACAGTATTAAAATATTCTGATACAGGGGCACTTTACCCATACGTTGCTTTTAATGGGGTGGGGAATTTTAATTTAAATAACAATAGTACCTTTTCCTTAAAAATATATGTTCCTTCTAATTGACTTATTGGCGACCAAACCAATCAAATTTCATTGAAACTTCAAAATAGTTTGTTGACTGAACCTTGGTCTACACAATGCGAAATTATTAAACCCATTGTATTGAACCAATGGCAAACAATTACTTTTAATTTTGCTTCTGATAATTATGTCAATTTTAGTGCTGCTTCTCCAAATCCGTTAACAAGAACCGATTTCAATAGAGTTCTCATTCAAATAAATGGAGAAAACAATACAAGTCAAGTTGTTTCCTA
>CANCPC010000031.1 GCA_947379965.1 Flavobacteriaceae bacterium
GAAGAGAACCTAGCGTAATAGCAGGGATTAACATGAATAGTAGAATAAAAAATGTTTTGATATAGCCTAGAAAAGAATAATTATTTTCTTTCCAAGGTAGAAAATTTTGCTTTTCTACTTTAGAAGAATAAATATAAGTAAGCAATAAACAAAACCAAATTGCTAATCTTGAGAGAAATAATGTATTTCCATTATATGGATTTGTTTTGTAATATAACTGAGTTGCAGATAAGGATATTAATAAAATTACAAATGAAAATGTAATCCCACCAATAAGAATTGATTTTTTAGTTGTTTTAGATTCTGTCATAATTATGGAAGGTTTAATTTTAGATTATTAATAATTTTAAATTGAATTCCCTAGCCCTGATGGAAATGGAAATCCTCGCTTTTTGCGAGATTGTAATGTACAGCAGGAAAAAGCTCCAAATTATTATTATATTTGATATTGTAAATATAAAACATTTCTTATGAAATCTGTAAATCCTGATGATTTTAAAGTTGTTGGCAAAATCGAATTGTCAAAAATTCCTACCAATTTATTTAATAACTCAAATAATGAGGATAAAGTGGATAAACTTGAAAAGTTGAGGTCCAAGCTGAGTGAGCTACAGGACGTTATGTATGCTCACAATAAGTATGGTGTTTTAATTTGTTTACAAGGAATGGATACCTCGGGAAAGGACAGTTTGATTCGGGAAGTTTTCAAGGAATTTAATGCACGTGGTGTTGATGTTCATAGTTTTAAAACGCCAAATTCGGCAGAATTGGAGCATGATTATTTGTGGCGTCATTATTTGGCTTTGCCTGAAAAAGGGAAGTTTGCAGTTTTTAATAGAACGCATTATGAGAATGTGCTCATTACAAGGGTGCATCCTGAATATATATTGAGTGAAAATTTACCAGGAATTGATAAAGTCTCTGACATTAAGCCTGAATTTTGGAAAAATAGGATGAAACAAATAAATAATTTTGAGAGCCATATTAGTCAAAACGGTACGATTGTAATGAAATTCTTTTTCCATTTGGGTAAGGAAGAACAACGGAAACGATTACTTAGAAGATTGGAAAATGTGGAACAACATTGGAAATTTTCGCCAGGTGATTTAAAAGAACGAGAACATTGGGATGAATATATGAAGTATTATGAGGAAGCGATAAACAATACTTCTACTTCGAATGCACCTTGGTATATCATTCCTGCCGATGATAAAGAAATGGCGCGTTATATTGTGGCAAAGATTATATGGGAGGAAATGCAGAAGCACACGGATATAAAAAAACCAGAATTAGATGAAAAAATTGAAGCTAATTTTGAAATGTACAGAAAGGAATTAGAAGGATAATTTTTTTGGATCAAATTTCACGGATTTTCACAGATTTTTTATTCGCTATGAATTTATTTTTTATGCTATTTCGATAAACAAATTTTTAGCTGTTTTCGTCTCCCTCTACAAAGGAGAGGGTTGGGGAGAGGATTTTATTTTTATTTAGGTTACATTTGCACTCTTAAAAAAACCAAATTGAATTTTACTAAATACACAAAAGAGTTCTCCTATAATTTAAGACTAGCTTATCCCGTAATTTTGGGTATGCTAGGTCATACCTTAATTGGAATTGTAGATAATTTTATGGTCGGAAACTTAGGTTCTACTGAGCTGGCGGCGGTTTCCCTTGGTAACAGCTTTATCTTTATTGGATTGTCACTAGGAATTGGGTTTTCGACAGCAATAACGCCTTTGATTGCCGAAGCCGATGCGGAGAAAGACGACAAAAAAATTCGGACTACTTTCCATCACGGGCTTTTATTGTGCGTGTTTTTAGGAATTGCCATTTTTGCTTTGATTGTTCTGTCAAAACCAATTATGAGCCTGATGAATCAGCCAGAAGCAGTTGTAAAACTGGCGACACCTTATATTGATTGGGTTGCTTTTTCGTTGATTCCTGTAATCATTTTTCAAGGTTACAAGCAATTTGCCGATGGTTTATCACAAACTAAATATTCGATGTACGCTATTTATTTGGCGAACGTTGTTCATATTTTCTTTAATTATGTTTTGATTTATGGTGTTTGGGGTTTCCCAAAATTAGGAATTTTGGGGGCTGCATTAGGAACAGTTATTTCGAGAATTATGATGGTAGTTTTTATGCACTTCATTTTGCGAAAAAACACCAATTTCAAGAGATATTTCAAGAATTTTACTTTCAAAGAAATTCGGAAATCTATATTGAAAAAAATTATTAATCTTGGTTTCCCTTCTGCTTTGCAAATGCTTTTTGAAGTAACATTGTTTACTGCGGCGATTTGGTTGTCGGGTACTTTGGGAAAAAATAGTCAAGCAGCAAACCAAATTGCTCTAATTTTGGCTTCGACTACATTTATGTTTGCAATGGGATTTAGCGTAACGGCCATGATTCGGTTGAGTTTTCTCAAGGGTTCAAAGGATTTTAAAAATCTAATTCGAATCGCACGATCTATTTTCTTATTGACGATTATTTTAGAACTATTTTTTGGACTAATTTTTGTTGTTTTCCACAATTACTTGCCACATTTTTTCTTGAATATGTCTGATGTTGCACAGTCAATCGATAATCAGGAAATAATTAGTATTGCATCGAAATTACTTTTAATAGCAGCAATATTTCAAATTTCGGATGGAAT
This sequence comes from Flavobacteriaceae bacterium, assembly GCA_947379965.1. GTDB lineage: Bacteria > Bacteroidota > Bacteroidia > Flavobacteriales > Flavobacteriaceae > Flavobacterium. The sequence goes on from CANCPC010000031.1 coordinate 2,663, forward strand.
TCAAGTTGTTGTTCTGGGTGCTTTACGCGGATTGCAAGATGTGAAAGTTCCTATGTATATTACCTTTATTGCTTATTGGATTATTGGTTTTCCTATTTCCTATTATTTAGGAAAACATACAAATCTTGGAACAACAGGAATTTGGATTGGACTTTTAGCAGGGTTGTCATCGGCAGCTTTATTTTTGTATATTCGCTTTTCGAGGTTATCAAAAAAAATGGTTTCGGAAAATCCTTAGGGATTTAAAAATTTTCAAAACAATGGCAAATACAATAAAATCTTCGTCTAATTAACAAACAAATCTAAACACTTAAAAATGGTACTATTTATTATTATTGGGGTTATTTTACTGATTTTTAGTTTTACTTTAAAAAACAATCAAAGTCAGCTTTCTCATTTTTCGAATATTTTTAAAATACTTGGTTTTATCGCTGTTTTTTTAGGGATTTCCACCTCGATGTTCAAACAAATCAATGCCGGAAAAGTCGGTGTTCAATCGCTTTACGGAAGTGTTGAACCTGAGGTATTAGAAAGTGGTCTTCATGTAATCAATCCTCTTCTTGATGTAACTGATTTTGATATTCAAACTCAAAATTACACCATGTCGGCTATTCACGGAGAAGGGGCACAAGCGGGAGATGATGCTATTCGAGTTTTGTCGAATGACGGATTAGAAGTTGTTATTGATTTGACGGTTTTGTACCGAATTACACCTTCGGATGCACCAAAAATTTTCAAACAAATTGGTGTGAATTATACCGATAAAATTGTTCGTCCCATTACAAGGACACGAATTCGTGACAACGCTGTTTATTATGATGCAGTGGCATTGTATTCGACTAAAAGAAATGAATTTCAACAGCGAATTTTTAAAACTATCGAAGCCGATTTTAAATTGCGTGGTCTAGTTTTAGAGCAGTTATTGATTCGAAATATCAATCTTCCTACTTCTGTTAAAGCTTCAATTGAAAGTAAAATTAATGCTGAACAAGATGCGCAAAAAATGACTTTTGTACTTCAAAAAGAAAAACAAGAAGCGGAACGAAAAAGAGTAGAAGCCCAAGGTATTGCTGATTATCAACGTATTATTTCGATGGGTCTTACCGATAAACAATTGCAATATGAATCTATAAAAGCACAAAAAGAATTAGCTGCTTCACCGAATACCAAGATTATTTTTATGAATGGTAAAGGAAATACACCCGTTATTCTTTCTGATAAATAGATAGTAAAACGATTAACCGATTAAACAACAAACATGGAATTACCTAAATTTTTACTAGGAGACAACACTGATTTTCCTGAAGATATTTTTATCATACACCTTGATTATCCTCGATTTATTATCAATTTAAAAGATGATGAGGTAGAGTTTATGGAAGAAGCTGAAGATCTTGACGAAGCCGAATTAAACGCTGAAATGGAAGGTCTAATAGAACTTGCTAATGCATTTTATGATCGAGAAATGGAACTTTACGAAAAAGAATAAGTTTATTTTTAGAATAGGTTTCCAATAAAATTTGAGCGGATGTAAAAGTGATATTTAATCATTTTTGCACCGCTTTTTTATTTTCTTCCAAAAGTTTTTTAATTTATGGATGAAGGTAAAAATTGGTTTTAAGGTTTTTATTGATGGTTATTACATGTCATTTTGATTTTATTGTTTTGATTTTCAAAAAAATAGTTACTCTATTTTGTAATTTATATAAATTAACTTTTTTGAAACGAAGGTGTCTATAGTAACTATATCAAATTATTTATTTTGGCATATTGTAATAACATAATGGTTTTGGCATCTTTAATTTCGCCAGTGACTATCATTGAATACGCTTTTTCAAAAGTGTATTCAAGAACTTCTATATTTTCTTGTTCGGAAGCGAGTCCACCACCTTCATTTACTTTCATTGAGGCATCGTATTCGCCTACAAATAAATACAAAATTTCGGTTACAGCGCCCGGCTACATATAGGTTTCGAAAATTTTATTTACTTTCGAAAGACGATATCCGGTTTCTTCTTCGGTTTCACGAATAATACATTGTTCAGGATGATCTTTGTCTAAAAGTCCTGCGCAAACTTCGATCATCATTCCTGTTTTGTTTCCGTTAAGATAAGTGGGCAGACGAAATTGGCGGGTTAGAATAACGGTTTTTTGTGCTGAATTATATAGCAAAATAGCCGCTCCATTTCCTCGGTCGTACACTTCACGAACCGAAGTTTGGCTAGTATTTTCATTCTTTTGATATTCGAAAGTAACCTTATTTAATAGATACCAATTATCTGAAAGTAATTCAGTTTGCTTTATTTTTATGATTGGATTATTCATTTATAGTCATTTGTTTTTGGCTAAATTAAGGATTCCTTGGTTTTAAACTTATGTTTTTGAAAGTAGTTCCCCAATTGTTATTGTTGTTGTTATTTGGTAGTCCTATCTTAGTTAATAAGGAATCGGTATCATTTTCGTCATATTTCCAGGTCCAAGCACAAATTGAAATACCACGATTATAAATAATTTCAATAAACGGTTGCGGATTCATTAATATCCCTGAATTCATTGGAGCAGTTTCTCCAAAAAAGATTGGTAAATTTTGTTGTTTCAATAAGTCTAAACGGTTGTTTATAGATATAGTATTGTCCAAAAGCCATTTTTCATAGGCATGAATATCGAATACAATATTGTTTTTATTGGCAAGAAACGAAGCTCCTTTATGGAGCAAAACACTTTCGTCTTGGCCTTGCTCCGCACAAGGAATGAGAATCATGTTATTGTTACTGTTGTTTCGGATTATGGCGACTAATTCGTTCATGTCATCCATCCAAATGGCATCAGTATACCCATCGGCTCGATCATAGCGGTAGGGTTCGTTCCAAACTTCTATCCATACATCGGGCTGATCTTTGAACTGGATTGCCCATTGCTTTAATTTTATTTTAAAGTCATTCGTCCAATGTGTTTGTGTAGGACTTTTTCCGGTAAATAAGTTAGTATTGGTTCCGTCCCAGCCAAAAGCACATAGAATAGTTATTTTATGATTCGATCGATTATCGTCGACGATATTTTGTAAAGAATATAAATAAGCAGCATTTGAATCTAGAATAGGTATTCCGGTTAAGGGATTTTCCTTTACATTACCAATAAATTCCCGAACAATATCGATGTTCCAACTATTCATATCGTTACTTGTACCACCAAAAGTATGAAAAGCATTGGCGCCAATAAGTTGTAAGGGATTGGTTTTAAACAGGATTTTTGAACCCGAAGTCGAGTATTGTTGATCTGGATTAGCAGCCGTGGGTATTTCGTCTTTTTTACAAGAAAAAAGCAGTTGCAAACCTAATAAGGTTAAAAATACAATTACACTGATTTTGCGTTTGAACATCAAGAAAGCTCTTTTTTTATATTTATTTATATTATTGTAAGCAAAATAATGTGAAGTTCCTAAGGGACAAAACACCAATTCATAACTATCATAACTACCTATATTTAATCTCTACGAGATATACTCCGTTAGGAGTTAAATATTGGTAAAAAAATAGAAAATTCTCTGATAAAATATCCCATAGGGATTATATTTAATAGGGTTGTATAATTTAGTATTTTTTTGAACAACACGCTTTTCTAACTAACAAATCAGTTTAAACAATTTAAAATTGTTTTTGTCAACCATGAAGATATTAAGTTTCATTAAGATTAAGAATGCTTAATGCAACTTAATATCTTCATGGTTTAAATAAAAAAAACGCTCTGAATTTCATAGCGTTTAGTAATCTTATTTTAAAATTGTTTGTTTTCTATCAGGTCCTACAGAAACAATTTTTATAGGAACTTCAACCGCTGCTTCAATGAATTCGATATATTCTTTCAGTTCGATTGGTAATTCGTCGTAAGTAGACATTCCAGTTAAATCTGCTTGCCAACCTTTCATTTCTTTATAAACTGGGGTTACATTTTCAGATTCGATGTTATAAGGAAAATGAGAAATGTTTTTGCCCTTGTAATTGTATTCGGTACACACTTTTAAAGTAGGAAAGCCAGAAAGAACATCCCCTTTCATCATCATTAATTGTGTTACACCATTTATTTGTACGGCATATTTTAAAGCGACTAAATCCAACCAGCCACAACGTCTTTGTCTTCCGGTAACCGATCCAAATTCGTTACCAACGCTCGCCATTGTTGCACCATCTTCGTCGAAAAGTTCAGTAGGGAATGGCCCACTTCCTACGCGAGTTACATAAGCTTTGAAAATTCCATAAACTTCTTTGATTTTGTTTGGAGCAATCCCTAAACCAGTACAAGCTCCAGCGGCAGTTGTGTTTGATGAAGTTACAAAAGGATAGGTTCCAAAGTCTACATCAAGCAATGATCCTTGAGCACCTTCACATAAAATTGCTTTTCCATCTTTTTGAGCTTGTTGTAAAAATTCCTCGCTGTCTATGAAATCTATTTTTTTCAATTCTTCGATAGATTCAAAGAATTCTTTTTCCATTTCGGCTAAGTTGTATTGAATATCAACATTGTAGAATGCGATCATTTCTTCATGCTTGTCAGCCAATGCGCGGTATCTTTCTTTGAAATCTGCTAGTTCAATATCACCCACGCGAATTCCGTTTCTACCGGTTTTATCCATATAAGTAGGTCCAATCCCTTTTAGTGTTGAGCCAATTTTAGCTTTACCTTTTGCTGCTTCCGAAGCGGCATCCAGCAAACGATGTGTTGGCAAAATCAAATGAGCTTTTCTAGAAATTATTAATTTATTTTTAAGGTCTAAATTAAATTTAGTTAGACCTTCGATTTCTTTTTGGAAAACAACAGGATCAATTACTACTCCGTTTCCAATTATATTAATGGCAGTTTTATGAAAAATTCCAGAAGGAATTGTTCTAAGTACATGTTTTATTCCGTCGAATTCTAATGTGTGTCCTGCATTTGGACCACCTTGAAAACGGGCAATAATATCATATTTAGAGGTAAGTACATCAACAATTTTTCCTTTTCCTTCGTCGCCCCATTGTAATCCTAGTAATAAATCTACGGTCATTCTTTGTGTTATTTGTAATTAATTAGTTGTTTATTATTTTTTATTTTCTGAATTATAGTTATTTATTTTCCTTTTTTATTCCGTAAAAATATAAGGAATGATTCGTGATTTCGATATCAAATATTTCTTCAATAGTTTTTTTTATAGTTTGTATCCTTGGATCACAAAATTCGATAACTTCGCCAGAATCAGTCATTATAATATGATCATGTTGCTTGTCGAAATACGATTTTTCATAATACGCTTGATTTTGTCCGAATTGATGTTTTCGTACTAATGCACATTCTAATAATAGCTCGATTGTATTGTATAAAGTAGCCCTGCTTACTCGATAATTCTTATTTTTCATTTTGATATATAAATTTTCTATATCAAAATGCTCTTCACAGTCATAAATTTCTTGAAGTATGGCATAACGTTCGGGAGTTTTCCGATGGGCTTTATTTTCAAGATACATTGTGAAAACATTTTTTACAATTTCTTGATTTTTACTATTATCGATTGAAATTTGCGTCATATTTGGCAAAGATAAATTATTATTTTATATGTATTTAAATTAACATCTCAATTTGTAAATCTTATCCGTTTTGATAACTAATTAATCTTAATTTTTATATTCTCGTGTCACTTTCTCGATCCCGTCAATTTTCTTAATATTATCAATTAATTTTTTTAAGATGATATTGTTTTGTACAATTACTGCAATTTGACCCTTAAAAATTCCTGCATCTCCGCTCAAAGAAATACTTTGAATGTTGACATTCATGTTATCCGAAATTACTTTGGTCAATTTATTTGTTAAGCCAATGGTATCCATTCCGGTTATGTGTAATATTGCTTTGAATTCTTGTTGTGAAGAGTCAATCCATTTTGCTAAGATAATTCTATATGCATAGTTAGATTGTAGGCTTATGGAATTTGGACAGTCCTTTTTATGTACTTTTATTCCTTCGTTGATAGTAATAAAACCAAAAACTTCATCACCAGGAATCGGATTGCAGCAAGTTGATAATTTATAATCTAATTTGTCTTGCTCTACACCAAAAACTAACATGTCATAATTACTACTGATGACTTGTTTATGAAGATCTTCGTTTACAGGGCTCGTATTGCGTTTGATTTTACTTTTGAAGAAATTGATAAATGTATTGCTTTTTTGAGTTGCATAATCTTTCAATTGCTGGTTTTCGATGGCTCCTATTCCCACTCGGTAAAACAAGTCAAGACTCGTTTTTAGTTTAAAAAAGTTGACTAATTCATTTACCACCGATTCGCTCAAAGTAATTTTTAAATGTTTTAGTTTTCGGGTAAGAACTTCTTTACCTTCTTCGGCAATCTTCTTAGTATTCTCATTAAGTACGTTTTTTATTTTATTTTTTGCCCTCGAAGTTGTTACATAATCAAGCCAGTTTATAGTTGGTTTTTGATATTGTGAGGTAATAACCTCAATTTGGTCGCCACTTTTAAGTTCATGATTTAAGGGTACTAATTTTCCGTTAACGCGAGTTCCTCGGGTACGAATTCCAATTTCAGAATGAATGCCAAAAGCAAAATCTAGTGAAGTAGCTCCCTTTGGTAGAGATTTTATTTCCCCTTTTGGAGTAAAAACAAATATTTCTTTTGAATATAAATTCATTTTAAAATCTTCAACAAAATCTACTGCATTCGTTTCCGAACTTTCCAAAGCTTCTTTTAGTAAATTCAGCCATACATCTAATCCATTTTCTTCTGAATCTCCTTGTTTATATTTATAATGGGCAGCGTATCCTTTTTCGGCTATTTCGTCCATACGCTCACTCCGTACTTGAACTTCTACCCAACGCCCTTTAGGTCCCATTACTGTTATATGAAGTGCCTCGTAACCTGTGGTTTTTGGAGATGAAATCCAATCGCGTAGTCGGCTAGGGCTTGGTCTATAATGATCTGTTACAATAGAATATATTTTCCAGGCTAGAAATTTTTCTTCATTTGCAGTTGATTTATATACAATACGGAGTGCGAATTTGTCATATACCTCGTCAAATCGTACTCCCTGAACTTTCATTTTTCTATAAATAGAATAGATCGATTTTGGTCTTCCTTTGATGATATAGTCAAGTTTTTCTATATCTAATGCTTTTTTTAGTATGTCAGAAATATAGGCTATGTAAGCATCTTGTTCTTCTTTGGTTTCTTTTATTTTACTTACAATTTCATTATACATGGCAGGTTCGGTATATTTTAAACCTAAATCTTCTAATTTATTTTTAATTTTATACAAGCCTAATCGGTGCGCAAGTGGGGCATAAATATATAAAGTTTCGGAGGCAATTTTTATTTGTTTGTATTCCTCCATGGTGTCCAAAGTTTGCATATTATGCAATCTATCGGCTATTTTTATTAGAATTACTCGTACGTCATCATTGAGTGTAAGTAACATTTTTCGAAAATTTTCTGCTTGCATCGACACATTCATTTCCTTTTGTACCAAAGAAATTTTTGTCAAACCCTCGACTAGCTGAGCTACTTTAGGATTAAACATGCGTTCAATATCATGAATAGTAATAGGGGTATCTTCCACAACGTCGTGAAGTAATGCAGCTGCTATTGCGGTTGCTCCAAGTCCAATTTCATCAGCAACGATCTTTGCAACAGCAATAGGATGAAAAAAGTAAGCTTCCCCAGATTTGCGCCGTTGATCTTTATGAGCATCCATAGCCACATCGAAGGCTTTACGAATAAGTTTTTTGTCTTCAGGAGATAAAGTTTGGTAACTAATTCGAAGCAGTTCTTTGTATTCTTGCGCAATAGCTTTATTCTCTAATTCAATGTCTATTTCTTGCATATGTAATGGTTCAATCTCTAAATATAAAAATATTCAATTAGAAATGCAAATTCAAATTTTAAATATAAAGTAACCCGTTCAATATGATAAAGTTAAATAGGCTATTAAATTTAAAATCCCCTTTGTCTTTTTGCTTCATAAATTAAAATTGCAGCTGCTACGGATACATTCATTGAATCTATTTCTCCTTGCATGGGAATAATTATGTTTTGAGTAGCTGCTTTTCTCCATTCTTCAGTTAGTCCGGTTGCTTCGGTACCAACTACTAATGCGGATGAGGTTGTATAATCTTGTGTATGATACCAAGTAGAATTTTGCAAAGTGGCGCAATAAATATTGATTTTTCGTTCTTTTAGAAAAGCAATAATTTCAGATGTTGTTCCGGTTGCAATTTGGTTTGTAAAAACACAACCTACGCTTGAGCGAACAATATTAGGGTTATATAAGTCACTTTTAGGATTAGCAATAATCACGGCATCGAGATTTGCGGCATCTGCAGTTCGTAATAATGCTCCTATATTCCCTGGTTTCTCTGGTGCTTCGGCAATTAGAATCAATGGGTTTTCGGATAATTTTAAATTTGATAACTGCATTGATTTTTCTTTGGCTATGGCCAAAACACCTTCTGTGGTGTCACGATAGGCTAATTTTTGATAAACTTCTTTTGAGATTTCGATTAAATCAGCTTCTTTAGATAATTTTTTTATTTCAGATTCCGAAATTAATTCAGGCAAAAATAAAATAGTTTCAATTTCGAAATTCCCTTTTATTGCTAATGAAATTTCACGTTGTCCCTCGATTAAAAAAGTGCCAGACTGTTTACGTGCTTTTGCTTTTTCTTGTAAAAGAACCAATGATTTTATGAATGGATTTTGAATGGAAGTGATTTGTTTCATTTTTCAAATAGAAAGTTGCAGGCGTCAAAGTTACAAAGGTTTTATTGTTTAATTTGCATTCTATTGTTGAATATGTAAAATTGTTTTTCCTGCTTTAAACATAAATAAAAAATGCTTAATTTCACGCTTTCTAAATTCAAATAGTGAAAAATTACTCTGTTAAACGATATCAAGAAAGTGATTATCAAGACTGGAATGCTTTTATTGGCAAAGCCAAAAATGCGACTTTCTTGTTTCATCGTGATTTTATGGACTATCATAAAGACCGATTCGAGGATTATTCATTGATCGTTTTAGATAAGGAGAAATGCGTTGCGGTTCTTCCTGCAAATAGGGTTGGCAATCCAGTTTTTTCGCATCAGGGACTCACTTATGGAAGTTTAGTGTATGATGAAAAGATAAAGTTAGCTTCGGTTATCGAAATATTTAAAAGTGTTTTGTCTTTTTTGAATGATAATAAAATTGAAAAACTACAGCTAAAGTTAATACCATCCATTTATCATCAAAAACCTGCTGAAGAGTTAAATTATGCTTTGTTTTTGGCGAAAGCCCAATTAATAAGAAGGGATTCTATGGCAGTTATAGATTTGTCAAAGAAATACACTTTGTCAAAACTTAGAAAAAGAGGGGTTCAAAAAGGGATTTCGAATGATTTAGTTGTCAAGGAAGTTGAAGTTTTTGAGGATTTTTGGAACAAAATATTAATTCCAAATTTAGCCAAGAAACACCAAGCAAAACCAGTACATAGTTTAGAGGAAATTATAAAACTGAAGGCTTTGTTTCCAAAAAATATTAGGCAATTTAATGTTTACGAAAATGAAATTATTGTTGCAGGAACCACGGTTTTCGAAAGCGAAAACGTAGCGCATTGCCAATATATTTCGGGTATAGAAGCTAAAAATGAATTGGGTGGAATCGATTTGTTATTTTATCAATTGATTTCAGAAGTTTTTAAAAATAAACGGTTTTTCGATTTTGGAATTTCCAATGAAAATCAAGGAAAAAATCTAAATAATGGATTGTCTTATTGGAAAGAAAGCTTTGGAGCAAGCACAATTGTTCAAGATTTTTATGAAGTAGAATCGGCAAATTTCAATTTATTAGATACTTTTTTGATATGATAAAATTCCTTGATTTAAAAAAAATAAACGAACCTTACGAAGCTGCTTTTCAAGAAAAATTGAAAACTGTTTTGGAAAACGGTTGGTATATTTTAGGCAATGAAGTTGAAGCATTCGAAAATAATTTTGCCATTTATTCCGAAAAAAAATATTGCGTTGGAGTTGGTAATGGTTTTGACGCTTTGGTTTTGATTTTTAAAGCCTATATTCAACTAGGTAAACTGCAAAAAGGAGATGAGGTGATTGTGCCTGCAAACACCTATATTGCCAGCATTCTTGCTATTTTGCAAGCCGATTTGGTTCCGGTTTTGGTCGAGCCAAAGTTGGAAACGTATAACATAAATCCGGATTTAATTCAAGAAAAAATCACCTCAAAAACTAAGGCGATTTTAGCAGTTCATTTGTATGGACAATTAGCAGAAATGGAAAAAATTAATGAAATAGCCATTCAAAATAATTTCATTGTTGTTGAAGATGCTGCCCAAGCACATGGCGCAATCAGCAATCAAAAATCGTTAATCAACAATCAGCAATCAAGTGTAGCTTATAGCTTTTATCCTGGAAAAAATTTAGGAACTTTGGGCGATGGTGGCGCAGTTGTTACAAATGATTCAGAGTTGGCAATAGTTATTCAATCTTTACGGAATTATGGATCTGAAGCCAAATACCAGAATGAATTTATTGGAGTAAATTCAAGATTGGATGAATTACAAGCTGCTTTCTTGAATGTCAAATTGCTGAATTTGGATGAAGAAAATAATAAACGAAAATCAATTGCAAAACGTTATATTTCAGAAATTAAAAATGATAAAATCATTTTGCCAACGCTTTCATTGCATGGAACGACAGAATCTCATGTATTTCATTTGTTTGTTATTAGAACCCAGAATAGAGCCGAGCTGCAAAACTATTTATTAAAAAACGGAATCGAAAGCATGATTCATTATCCGATTCCACCTCACAAACAAAAAGCTTTTTCGGCTTGGAATAATTTAACTTTTCCCATCACCGAAAAAATACATAATGAGGTTTTGAGTTTACCCATGAGTCCTGTTTTGACAATGAAGGAAGTGGATTATATTGTTGCTATTTTAAATCAATTTTAAATTGAAATTAATAAATAAAATAACGCAAACTAATCTATTTAAAATATCTTCTTTAAATAGTGTAAGCATAATTTTAAAAATTGTAATTGGATTAATAACTTCAAAATTATTTGCTGTTTTTGTTGGTCCAAGTGGAATGGCTTTGGTAGGTAATTTTAGAAATTTCACAACTTCCTTAGAAAGTATTTCAACTTTAGGCTTTCAAAACGGAATTGTTAAATATGTTGCAGAAAACAAAGAAAACAAGAAAAAACTCCATGAAATAATTACAACCATTTTTATTAGCCTGTTTGCTGTTGCGGTTCTGTTGAGTTGTGTTTTGTATTTTTTCGCATCATTTTGGAATAAGCAAATTTTTGGAGTTAATTTCGATTACGGAATTGTTTTTAAAGCGGCTGCATTGGCTTTGCCCTGGTATACTATTTCTATTTTTTTACTATCGTTGATTAATGGTTTAGGTAAATTTAAACAAGTCATTTGGATAAATATTTTGGGGAACTCAATAGGATTATTCGTTTCAGTCCTCATGATTATTCAATATAAAACCTTTGGTGCTCTACTTTCGATAGTGATTTCTCCAGCATTATTATTTTTTATTACGTATTATTTTATTGCTAAAGAATTTAGGTTTTCAGAAACGATTCAGTTTTCAAACTTTGATTTTCAAGTACTTAAAAATTTATCGTCTTTTTCTCTTATGGCTTTGGTATCATCTGTTTTGGGGCCATTAGTACTTTTAGCTATTCGTAAAAATGTAATTACACTTGTAGGGATAGAACAGGCAGGATTTTGGGAAACAATCTCAAGATTATCGACCTATTATATGATGTTTGTTACGACAATTTTGACTGTTTATTTTTTGCCAAAATTAGTAATTGCAAAAAATAATTTAGAAACTAAAAAAGTGTTTTGGAGTTTTTACAAAAACATTTTGCCCGTTTTTATAATTGTCCTTGTTGTTATTTATTTCTTACGTTTTTTTATTATTAAATTCCTTTTTACTAATGAATTTCTACCTGTTACGACTTTGTTTTTTTGGCAATTATTAGGAGATGTATTTAAATCGGCCTCTTGGATTTTAGGATTTCAGTTTTTTGCAAAAAAAATGACTTTAGCTTTTATAATTGCTGAATTGTTATCACTTGCGGTTTTGTATTTTTTAAGTGGTCTTTTATTAAATTTTTTCGGTATCCAAGGGGTTGTAATGGCTCAAGCTTTTGATAATTTTATTTATTTATTGGTTTTAGGATTTTACTTTAGGAAGAGTTTGTTTTGATTTCTAAAAATCACTTTATTTATAAAATTTATAAAATATGAAAATACTCTTAATAGGCGAATTCAGTAATCTTCATTCTACTTTAGCGAAGGGACTTAGGATATTAGGACATGAAGTTACAGTTGCTTCAGATGGAGGTAAATGGATGGAAAATGACAGTGATATCAATTTGTCTAGATCAGGATATGATCTTTTTAATTCTATAAAATATCTTGGAAGCGTCCATAATGCCTTTAGAAAATTTAAAGATTATGATGTTGTACAAATAAAAAACCCTTCTTTTTTAGATTTAAATATAAGAAGGAATCTAAATTTTTACAGGTATTTATTGAAAAATAATACAAAAGTTTTTTTAGGTGCTTTTGGCTCCGATTATTTTTGGGATAAGACTTGTATAGAAAATAAAACACTTAGGTACTCTGATTTATATGTTGGTAACCAACCTTTAGATATATATAAATGTGAATGGTTAGGAAATGAATTTAAAGAGGCTAATATTGAAATTGCAGAAACTAGTAACGGTATAGTTTCATGTTTGTATGAATATTATAAAGCTTACGAACCTCATTATAAAAATAAATTAGAATATATTCCGTTACCTATTAACACGGATTTGCTTCCCTATAAACAAAAAGGTATGGATCAAGATAAAATTAAGTTTTTCATTGGAATTCAAAGACCTAAAAATAAACTCAAAGGCACTGATATAATGTTTGAAGAATTATTGAAAATTCAAGAAGCCTATCCTAAGGAGGTCTTGATTAACAAAGTCACTTCATTGCCCTGGAATCAATATGTTTCTATTATGGCTGATTCTGATGTTATACTAGATCAGCTCTATTCTTATACTCCAGCAATGAATGGATTGATTGCGATGTCTCAAGGATTAGTTTTGGTTGGCGGAGGCGAACCTGAAATGTATGAGTTTTTGAATGAAAAAAATAATCATCCAATTGTTAATGTGTTTCCATCCAAAGAAGATGTTTATAATAAATTAGAAAATCTGATATTGAATAAAAAAGACCTGCCAGAGATTTCAAATAATAGTCGAATATTTATAGAAACGCATCATCATTATATCAAGGTGGCGCAACAGTATATTGATTTTTGGAAAAGTAAATAAGTATATTTGTTTAAATTAATATGAAAATGGGTAAGGCTTTTGTTGAGAACGATATTGAGATTTTGGTCGCTACGATGGACCGAAACAGTCTTGATTTTTTAGCTACGATGTTCCCATTCAACCATTTTTCTAATTATAATATACTTATCGTTAATCAGTCTAAAGTGGAAAAACTAAAGTCTGAATATCCCAAAGTCAGAGTTTTAAATAGCACCGATTTTGGTTTATCCAAGAGTAGAAATATAGCACTAGATAATGCAATTGGAAAAATTCTGCTAATTGCCGATGATGATGTAGTGTATCAAAAAGATTTTATTTCAAAAATAATTAATGCCTATCATAAATATGAAAATGCTACTGTGATACGTTTTTGCATAGCCAATGAAAAAGGGAGTCTTCTTAAAAAATACTCACTTTTCTCTAAACAAGAATTAAATACTTTTGACGTTTTAAGTGTTAGCTCCATAGAAATAACTTTAAATAAAGAAAAGCTAGATACTGTTGGAGTTCGATTTGATGAAAATTTTGGATTAGGCAAAGAATTTCAAATGGGAGAAGAAACTATTTTTTTGCTTGATTTAAAAAATAAAAAACAACAAATTTCATTTGAAAATCAAATTTTTGTATACCATAATGATTTGACAAGTTCGAATAAAATAGATGTCTTAGATAAATATTATATTCAAGGTGCATTTTTAACTAGAGCCTTTAAATACAATTATTTTTTTTACTTAATTATAAAATTGTTTTTTGATATAAAGCAAAATAAATTAAAAATAGGTTCTTTATTTAAAGTCTTAAAAAGAGTAAATCAAGGACGCAAAAAAATTAAAAGTCTACATATGAAAATGATATGAATAAAATTCAACTTATTTCAATTCCTAAAATCGAAGATAGAAGAGGTAATCTTTCTGTAATTGAGAACGACACCATACCTTTTGAAATAAAAAGGGTATATTATCTTTATGATGTGCCTAGCGGATCCGAACGCGGAGGTCATTCGCATAAAGAAGCTATAGAGTTTTTAATTGCTTTAAGCGGTAGTTTTGATGTGATATTGAACGATGGTAAGGAGCAAAGGACTGTAACATTGAATAAACCAAATGTTGGTTTGTTAATTAATTCCGGAATTTGGCGTGAATTGAAAAATTTTTCCTCCGGTTCTGTTTGTTTAGTCGTCGCATCAGATGTGTATATCGAAGAAGATTATATCCGAGATTTTGATGCGTTTTTAAGTTCAAATAATGTTATTGATAAATAGAAAAATCAAAACCTTTATTTCTTAAATGCTTTTTTGTTTTTAGCAAAATAATCAATATCCATTGCGGTAAATAGTATAAAAATTTGGATTTTAATGAAATGTTTTCTTTCAAAATATTTTGATACAATTTTTTAGATTTTTGAATGTCTCCCGCAATTTTATATTGCATTGCATATTCCATTCGGTAAATGTCTAAGTATTTTTTTAGGCTCGGATTAATTTCTTCCTCTTGTTTATAATCATTAAAATCTTTAATTTTTTTATCTAAAATAGGAGTTTTAGATAGACTGTTTTCGATATAATGTAAATACGATGCGGTAACTTTATTGCTAATCACAACGGGAAATTTTGAAGCGACTCTAATCCACATATCCGAATCTTGTCCACTTGAAATTTTAGATTTAAAGTGACCTATTTTTTCAAAAATATATTTTGGTACACTAATCGAAGAAGATGTAGCAACTGCATAGTTTAAGCTTGCAGAAAAATAGTCAGGGACAATTCCGCAAAAGTTTGAAGGAATATCCTTAAATTCAGGAATATAATTTTTTCCGTTTTTAAAAATTAATTGGTAACGGGACGCATAAATTCCTGAATTTGGAAAATTTTCGATTAGCTTTTTTAAAGTTTCTAAATGATCCTCCATCCATATATCATCTGCATCAATAAAAGCAATATGATCGTATTTTGCATTTTCAATCCCAAAGTTTCTGGCTACTGCGGCTCCTTGATTTTCTTGGTTATAAAGTTGAATTCTGTAATCTTTGAAGTTATTAACTATTGTGTCACTTCCATCTGTACAGCCATCGTTTACAACAATGATTTCGTAATTATCATACGTTTGATTAAGAACACTTTTTAAGGTGTTTTCAATATAGGCAGCCTTATTGAATAAAGGAATTACAATAGAAAAATAAACCATACTAATTTGTATTTAAATTACTCAAATACCCTATTTTAAATACGTTAAAAACAAATAAACTGGGATTGTTTCCAGTTAAATTTTTGAAAATTTGGTTTTTGAAAAATGAATATAATTTCCGAATAATAAAATCAACTTTTGTTTTTTGTAAAAGGGTGTAAAGCCAAATCAGTTTTACAAATTCTGTATCGATTTTTTCCTCTCGACACAACACAATTAAATTTTCTAAAGATTCTTTGGTTTTATTTAAATAATTTGCATTGGTCTCTATATCACCATGTTCAATAGGATTGTCAATGTGATTTACTCTTGGTTTTAATTTGCTTAATTGAAAGGAAAGTTGTGTGTCATCGTGACCGTATTTTTTTATGTTTTTATCAAACTTCACTTTGTCAAATATTTCTTTTTTGATTAAAGTATTATTGAAAAGTAGAGATTGATAAGGTGTTTTTTCTCTTACTTTAGCTTTTTTATCTTCTATAAATCTGCCATATTTCCATCTTAATTTTTGATTAATCGAAGGACATTTTTCAGGATGTAAACGACCTCCGTAAACAATATCAAAACCTTCTAAATTTGAAATGTAATTCCGAATATAGTTATTTGAGATACAATTAGAATCTCCATCGATAAAAAGTAAATAATTGTATTTAGCTTTTTCTGCAAGCGAATTTCTATTTTCTCTATGAGCCAGATTTTGGGTTAAAGAAACAAAACTAGAATTTGATAATTCATTTATTTTCTCATTTAAAACATTTAAACTAGAATTTGAAGCATCATCTTGGCATAAAATTTCAAAGTCGATTTTACATTCCATGCACTGCTTTTGTAATTCCAAAACTAAAGGAAATACATTATAATTATATATAGGAATAAGTATAGAAATCACTATGCCGTTTTTTGAACTACTTCAAAAATTTTGGCATCTTCACATTTCAATGTTTTCGATGGGAATTTCATCAATAATGCATAATCATGAGTAGCCATAATTACCGTTTTTCCGGTAGCGTTGATTTTCTTTAAAACTTCAAGAACTTCCACACTCGTTTGAGGATCAAGATTCCCTGTTGGTTCATCCGCAAGAATAAATTCAGGATTGTTCAGCAATGCACGCGCAATCGCAACACGCTGCTGCTCACCACCAGAAAGTTGATGTGGCATTTGGTTGGCATATTCTTTCATGCCCACTTTATCTAAAACTTCATCAATTTTATTTTGAATTTCCTCTTTATCTTCCCAGCCAGTTGCTTTTAGAACAAACAACATATTATCTTTTACGGTACGATCCGGCAGTAATTTGAAATCTTGAAAAACAAAACCAATCTTTCTTCTCAAAAACGGAATTTCGTCTTCTTTTAAAGTGGCCAAATTAAAATCTACAATTGTCCCTTCGCCTTCTGCCAAAGGTAAATCGGCATAAAGAGCTTTCATGAAACTACTTTTTCCAGAGCCAGTTTTTCCAATTATATAAATAAATTCACCGTGATTTACATCAAGATTTATGTTTGATAAAATGGTTTTTCCTCCTTGGGCAATCGTTACATTTTTTAAAGACAATACAGGTTGTGACATAGTAAATTTTGTTTATTGTGTAAAAGTAACAAGATAACACTTGCATTCAAAATAAATTTTAGCAATTACAGCGAATATCTAAAAATCATCTTTTTTTTGAGGTCTTCTTTTTACGGAAATCTAAATTGTTTAAAAAAATGTTTATAATAAAAATGAATCGTTATCCGTTATAGCCATTAGAAAATGATACATTTGAATTATTAAATAAAAAACTACAATGCGTAAAATTTCTTGGTCTCTATTTCTATTCCTATTTTGCTTATCGGTATCTATTTCGGCACAAAAATCAGCAATTTACACGCATGATTCTAAAGATTTCGACAAAGCACTTTCGTTATATAATGATGCTCAATATAATTCGGCACAAATTATATTCGAAAAAGTAAAATCGGCTACAACCAATGAGGAACTGATTTCCGATTGTACGTACTATGTTGCTAATTGTGCCATTCGAACTAATCAAGCAAACGCTGATTTGCTGATGGAACATTTCGTTGCCGATTATCCTACGAGCGTTAAACAAAATCAGGCATTCATTGAAGTGGCGCAATATTACTTCAAACAAGGAAATTATCCGCAAGCTTTGCAGTGGTTTAATAAAGTTGACGATAGCAATTTGAGTTACAGTGATCAGGATAAATTTAATTTTCAAAAAGGTTATAGTTTTTTTAGTTCCAAAAATAAAAAAGAAGCCACCACTTATTTGAATAAAGTGGTAAACTCAGCAGAATATGGTTCGCAAGCCAAGTATTACCTAGGTTTTATGGCTTATGAAGGCGATGATTATAAGCAAGCAACAAAATATTTTGACGAAGTTTCGGGTGAAGAAAAATACAAAGAAAAGCTTTCGTATTATCAAGCTGATATGAATTTTAAGCTAGGAAATTTTCAAAAAGCAATTGATTTAGGTTCGAAAGCCATGGATAAATCCAATGCGGTAGAAAAATCAGAATTGAATAAAATTATTGGCGAAAGCTATTTCAATTTAAAAAAATACGATAAATCAATTCCTTATTTGGCATTGTATAAAGGGAAAAACGGAAAATGGAATAACACTGATTTTTACCAATTAGGTTATGCGTATTATGAGCAAAATGATTTCGAAAACGCTATTTCACAATTTAATAAAATCATTGGAGGAAAAGGTTTTGTGGCTCAAAATGCTTATTATCATTTGGGAGAAAGTTACCTGAAAACCGAACAAAAAACTCAAGCATTGAATGCTTTCAAAAACGCTTCCGAAATGGATTATGATATTTCCATTCAAGAAGATGCCAATTTGAATTATGCTAAATTGAGTTATGAAATAGGAAATTCATATCAAAATGTGCCTTCGGTTTTGATGAGCTTCTTGAAAAAATATCCCAATAATGCCAACAAATCAGAAATCGAAAAACTATTAATCGATTCGTATATTTCCTCCAAAAATTATAAGGAAGCCTTGGTTTTATTAGAAAAAAATAAATCATCCGAAAATAAATTAGCATACCAAAAAGTGACTTTTTACCGCGGATTAGAATTATATACTGACGGAAATTACAAAGAAGCTGCAACGCTATTTTCGAAATCTATCGACGAGCAAAAAGACGCTTTTTTCGCTGCACGTGCCACTTTCTGGAAAGGTGAAACCGAATATGTGTTGGATGATTTCAAAAATGCACTTTTAAGTTACAAGCAATTTATTGGTTCGGTTGGAGCCAATGAAACTGCCGAATTTAAAAATTGCAATTACAATATTGCGTATGCTTATTTTAAATTAAAAGAATACGACCAGGCAGGGAATTATTTCGAAAAGCAAATTGAAAAGGGGAAAGAAGACAAGGTTCGTTTGAATGATTCCTATTTGCGACTGGCGGATTGTCGATTTGTGACTTCAAAATATACTCCGGCTTTAGAAGCCTATAATAAGGTTATCGAATTGAAAAGTGTCGATGCAGATTATGCTTATTTTCAAAAAGCAATTTGCTACGGATTCCTTTCTAAAAATGATAAAAAGATTGAAGAACTGAATTCGTTTTTGCAATTATATCCAAAATCAGATTATCGTGACGATGCACTTTTTGAACTCGGAAATACGTATGTAAGTCAGAATAAGCAAGACTTGGCGATAAAAACTTATGATCGTTTAAATACGGAATTTAAGAAAGGTTCGTTTACTTCAAAAGCAATTTTGCGTCAAGGGTTGGTTTATTATAATTCGGATAAAGACGAATTGGCTTTGGCCAAATTCAAGAAAGTAGCGGCTGATTTTCCTAAAACTCCTGAAGCTTTAGAAGCGGTTTCAACGGCGCGATTAATTTATGTAAACAACGGAAAAGTCGATGAATATGCGAATTGGGTACGAACTTTGGATTTTGTTGCTGTTTCTGATGCCGATTTAGATAATGATACTTATGAAGCTGCAGAAAAACAATATTTGCAAAATAATACCAAGCAAGCCATTTCAGGATTTAGCGGTTATGTTTCTAAATTTAAAAACGGAATTCATGCTTTGAAAGCGAATTTCTATTTGGCTCAATCTTATTTTGCAGACGGTCAGGAAAGCAAATCGATTCCTAATTATGAATTCGTGATTGCGGAATCACGAAACGAATTTACCGAACAATCTTTGTCTCGATTAGCTCAGATTTTCTTAAAAAGCAAGGATTGTTCTAAAGCAATTCCTGTTTTATCTCGATTAGAAACTGAAGCCGATATTCCTCAAAACAAAACATTTGCTCAGTCTAATTTGATGAAATGTTACTACGAGAATAAGGATTATGACAATTCGGTTGTGTATGCTGAGAAAGTTTTGGCAAACCCAAAAACCGACGATAATGTAAAAAGTGATGCGCAAATTATTGTTGCTCGTGCTGCAATACAAACGGGTGATGAAGCAAAAGCGCGTTCGGCTTACGCCAAATTACAAACTATTGCCAAAGGAGAATTAGCCGCAGAAGCTTTATATTATGACGCTTATTTTAAAAATAAAGACACGAAATTTGAAGCTTCGAATACAATTGTTCAAAAATTAGCCAAGAATTATTCGAGTTATAAATATTTTGGTGCCAAAGGATTAATTTTGATGGCAAAGAATTTTTACGGTTTGAAAGACAGTTTTCAAGCGACTTATATTTTAGAAAATGTTGTAAAAAACTTTACCGATTTTCCTGATGTAGTTTCGGAAGCACAAACGGAATTAGATCGTATTAAAAGTGAAGAATCAAAAACGAATTCTTCAGTAACAAATTAAATGTGATTGCTTCGTGCCTCGAAATGACAAATTTGAATAAAAAATATAAACAAAACATGAAAATCAATTTCAAAAATAAGATCACATTACTTTTTTTAATCGCAAATAGCATTTTGGCTTTCGCCCAAAAAAAGGAGGAAAACATAGGAACCGAAGTCGTTAATGTTGTAAAACCGTATACGCCAACCATTTCGGACGCCCTCAAAGTGCAGGAAACTCCCGTGCTTGATGATAAAGGAAATGCGAAAAAAGAAACCATAAAATACACTATTTTTTCTTTTCCTATGGCTTCCACTTTTACACCATCTAAAGGAAAAGCGGAAGGTGTTGAAAAAGAAAAACAAGAACATTTATTCAAAAATTACGCGACTTTTGGCGGTGGAAATTACGGAATCGTAAATGCCGAATTATTTGTCAATCAGGACCTGAATGCAACGGATTATGTGGGCGAAATGCTTCGTCATTTGTCGTCTCAAGGTGCTATAAAAGGAGTTGAATTAGATAATAAATTTTATGACACTTCGATAGATTTGACGTATGTTTCACGCCAAAGAGATTTGTCTTGGAATGTCGATTTGGGGTACCAAAACCAAATTTATAATTGGTATGGTTTGCCATCAGGTTTTGCCAGCGGATTAGCGCCAAATGATAGAGCAAATTTGATAAACGGAATCAATCCGCAACAAAGTTATAACAACTTATATTTAGGAAGTAAAATTGAATTTAACGAAAGTTTTATAAAGGAAGCCAACGTGAAATTCAATCATTTTTCGGATGCTTTTGGATCTTCGGAAAATAGATTTTATGCAAAGCCAAATTTCGAATTTGCCATAAGTGACAAAGCGATAAAAACGAATGTAATTGTGGATTACCTTGGCGGAAGTTTCAAAAGAGAATATTGGAACACCAATCAGATTAAATATGGGCATACCCATTTTGGTATTGCGCCAAGTTTTGTGATAAATAAAAATGATTGGACTTTGCATGTTGGCGCAGGATTGTTCTATGGTTTAGACACGCAAAACAGTACTAATAAATTTTATATTTATCCGCAAATTAACGCTTCCTACAAAGTTGTTGGGGATTTGATGATTTTTTATGCTGGCGCCGAAGGGAATTTGGAACAAAATACCTATTCGGATTTTGTGAATCAAAATCACTTTTTATCACCAACATTAAACATCGCACCAACGGATAAACAATATGATATTTTTGCAGGTTTGAAAGGGAAACTGACCAATAATGTGAGTTATAATATTCATGCTTCTTATGTAAATGAAAGAAATAAAGCGTTGTTTAAAAGCAATGATTACACTGAAAATAATGCGAATCAAAATTATGCTTTTGGGAATTCGATGCAAGTGGTTTATGACGACATGAAAACGGTGAGTTTCTATGGAGAATTAAAAGCTGATTTTTCGAAAAATGTAACTTTTGGTATCAACGGAACTTTTAGTAGTTACACAAATACTTTTCTATCGGAACCATGGAATTTGCCAGCAATTAAATTGAATTCGACCCTCGATTTCAACATCACTAAAAAGTGGTACGCCGGTGTAGATGTATTTTATGTGGGTGACCGAAAAGACTTTAAATTAAATCTATATAACTTATATGCAACAGCACCAAGTCCTATAACTTTAAATGGCTATTTTGATGCAAATGCACATGTAGGTTTCAAATATAGCGAACGATTAACAGCTTTTTTGAAAGCGAATAATATCACCAATCAAGCTTACCAAAAATGGTTGAATTATCCAGTTCAAGGATTTCAGGTAGTTTTAGGAGCAAATTATAAATTTGATTTTTAAATCCCCACCCCAGCCCTCACCGAAGGGGAGGGAGTTGAAATGCAAAAAATATTTTCACTAAAAAAACACCTTGTGTCTTAAGGGCAAAAATTATATGACTTTCAAACAAAAAACACACCAACATTATTTAGTATTAGTCCAAGATCGAATCGATGTTTTTAAAGATATGATTGTGGCTCTTACCGAAGATTCTAAGAATGATGCCAAAGGTTCGGCTGGTGATAAACACGAAACGGCTCTTTCGATGATGCACATCGAGCAGGAAAAAATCAATCGTAAATTGAGAGAAGTTTTGGATCAAAAAAATGTTTTAGATAAGATTGATTCAACCACAATTGCCAAAACCATTATTTTAGGAAGTTTGGTAAAAGCTAATGGAATTTTTTTGTATTTATGCGTGGCGCTTCCCAAAATAAACGTCGAAGGAATAAATGTAATTGCTTTATCACCTCAATCTCCGTTGGGAAATAAATTAATGGGGAATGCAATTGGCTTTTCGTTTGAGATTAATTCGACTAAATATACTATTGAAGAAATTTCATAGTGTTTTTTAAAGTTATTTCGTATAATTTTATTAATTTGCGAATGTTTTCAATGTCTAATTTACTTTACGAAAAGCATTACTCAATTACTATTTGATTTCTAAATTTTATCTAAAAAAGTCAAATCAAAAAATCTTACTTTTAAAGTTCAAATAGTTAGGGAACAGACCCAATAGATTTTACAAAAAACAGCAATTAAAATTCTCTACTATGCACGAAGAAATAAGTAAGCATACCCAAAAAGCATATAATGTTATGAATGATTCTAAGCATACTTTTAGTGAAAAAATTAAAGAAATTGCAATTGAAATTTTTATAATCGTCTTTGCTGTAACTTTATCAATAGGTTTGCATTCATGGAGCGAAGCAAGGCATCAACATGAAGAAGCCAAAGAATTTCTGATAGATTTAAAGAAAGATTTAATAGTTGATAAAACAAATTTGAATGAATCAAAAATCAATATAGATAATGTAATTAAGGATTATGTTTTTTTACTTAAACTTACAAAAAAACAGATAGATAGTTTAAAGGGGAATGTAATGATTCCTTATAGGTCAAAAGAAGCCAAATTTAGTGGGGGAAATTATGAAGGATTTAAATCTAGTGGAAAACTTGGTTTTATTGAAAATAAAAAATTAAAATCTAAAATATTAAATTATTATCAGCAATCTATTCCAGAGATTAACGCTGTTGAGCTCTCCTATCAAAACAAGGCCGATTATTTTTTTGATAATGTAATGTTTAACTTTTCTATAGATGCGAAAAAAAAATTCATTGACAGAAACACCAATATTAAAATACAATTGTTGATTGGCTTTTCAAATCACCTTTTGGAACAATATAAAGAAGCTTTAAAACAGATCAATGAAATTACACAAGAAATTAATACGGAATACAAAGAATAGTTTTGTAAATTCTTTGGGATCAAATTAATGGGAAATACAATTGTGTTTTCGTCTGAAATTAATAGAGCGAAGTATGTGATTGTAGAAATTGTTTAAAAATCCGTGTTCGATGTTTTAGTGTTTTGTTGTTCGTTCTAATTTTTTAACAAAGTGCT
>CANCPC010000032.1 GCA_947379965.1 Flavobacteriaceae bacterium
TCTACATACAAAAATAAGGGGTTAATTTATTATAAATTTCATTTCAAAAACTTTGTTTAATCAGACAATTTAACTTTCTGAAAACAAAATAATAATCCTAAAAGGCATGCGTTAAGAACACAAAAAAACCCTAAATTCTTAATTTTAAAGAAATTAGGGTTTTTTATTGCAGAGAGGAAGGGACTGAATTTATTGTTATTCAATGAAATTCAATAAATTTGATAATTCATAATAAAGTCAATAAAATCAATACTTAAAAAGTTGTTTTATAAATTATTTATATTGTACGATTGAATATAAGAACTTTTTACCATACATTTGCCGTACAAAATAATATTTATTTTTATGGCAACTGTAAATTTTTTATACCGATCAAATAAGCCTGAAGGAAAATTAACTTTAAGATTGCTTTTCAGAGATGAAGAAAAGACTGATTATGTTTTTGCTGGAAATACTAAAATTGAAGTTTCAAAAGAATATTGGTACAAGTATATAATAAAAAACACAAAAACTTCAGATATAAAGATAGCTAACCTTAAGATTGAAGTTAAAACTAAAATGACTGATATTTCAAATTTTATATTAAATGAGTTTAAAAAATACCCTGAAACTGATATTGATAAAAAATGGCTGTCTACTCAAATTGATAATTTCTACAATCCTAAAAAGGACAACACAATTCCAACAGATTTAGTTTCATTCTTTGACTACTTTTTAGAATATAGAAAAAACGAATTGGAGCCACCTTCAGTAATGAAATATAAAACCATTCAGGGAAAGCTTAAAGATTTTCAAACATATAGAAAACAAACTATTTATTTAACCGATGTTAATGAAGCTTTTATGAATGAATTTATTGATTATTACAAATTATTAGATCATCAACACAATACTTGGCAAAAAGAATTTGCATTTATAAAGACCGTATGCAAAAAGGCTAAATTTTTAGGGCTTGAAGTTAGCCACCAGTTAGAAGCTTTGACAATAAAGCCTAAAAAAGTTGAAAGCATTTATTTAACTATTGAAGAACTTGAAAAAATCAACAATACCATTTTAGCTGATGAAAATTTTGAAGGTAAATTGTATAAAATCAAAGATTTAGAAACTGCAAAAGATTGGTTAATTATATCAGCTTATTGTGGCCAGCGTGTTAGTGATTTTATGAGGTTTAAAACTAAAATGATAAGGACTGAAAACGATCAAATGTTTATTGAATTTACGCAAAAGAAAACGGATAAGTTAATGACTGTGCCATTGCATACTAAAATAATTGAAATATTAAATAAAAGAAATTTTAGTTTTCCTGATATGTTACAAGATCAAGATTATAACAAACTATTGAAAGTATTATGCAAACAAGCTAAAATTGAAAATATAATTAATGGAGGTAAGCAAATAGGACAAAGAAAGGTTTACAATGATTATAAAAAATATGAATTAGTTACCAGCCATATTGGAAGGAGATCCTTCGCATCAAATAATTATGGAATTATACCAACTTCATATTTGATTTATATTACTGGCCATAGCTCCGAAGCAATGTTTTTGAACTATATAGGTAAGAGCAATAAAGATATTGCTATTGAAGTGGCTAAATATTTTAAATAAAAAAAAGATGTTTTTTTAGCTTCATTTGCTACATTTTCTACATAGAAATTGCAAAATTGAAAATAGTTATCAACATTGATTTCGTTTCTTATTATAGAATATCTTTGTATAGAAAAAATATGGAAGTATCGTGGTAATAAAAAAACCCACCCTTCCATAGCTGAAAAAATGGGCTTAATTTGAAATTTTGAATTTAATCAAAAAGTATAAAATTTGACGATCATATACTTTTGCAAATATAACTAAAATCTTAATTAGTTGTACGATTAGATTACAAACCTTCATTTTAAACTTTTTTTCAGTTAAATATTTATAACTGTTAAATTTCAAAAAATGAAATTAATCACTTCAAATGAAGTTGCCACAATTATTGGGCAAACTCAAAGAAATGTTGCCTATTTAGTAAAGGCTAACAAAATTACTCCAGCCATTACTTTGGCAAATGGTCACTATCTATTTAATGAAAATGATGTGCTATTGTTCAATTCTAAAAAATTGAATTATGCAAAATAGCACTCTATTTCAAGGAACTCCTGAAGGTTTAGTTGATTTGCTTATGATTGCAATTAGGCAAGAGCTGAAAGATTTAAAATCTGAAGCTCCAGCTCCAGCAGATGAATTGCTCACTAAAAAACAAGCTTGTGATTTTCTGAAAGTTACTCCAACAACTCTTTGGCGTTGGCACAAAGAAGGCAAAATTGAAACTTATGGTATTGGCAAGATCCGATATTATAAGAAGGCTGATTTGTTGAATTTGTTAATTAAAAAGATTTAGTATGACTGCATTAAAAGAACTAATTGCAACGGATTACTTAAAAGTTGTCGAAGGATTAGAAGTGGAGCAAAAGAATTTCAATGATATATTGAATGAGTTAATTTTTGGAATTGAAAAAGTAGATTTCAGATTTTTAGCATTAGAAAAGGAATTTGAAAGAATTGCTACAATAGAAAAGGAATTGAAAAAAGGCAAAAGCGAAGTGCTGGAAGCTGAAGCTGAAATGCTGAATAAAAAAATAAACGACTTCAAACTTCAAAAGAAACATTATTTAGTTGATTGCATTGGGCAACTTATCAAGATTGCTGAAAGTAAGAACTGGGGCTTATGTAAGAAGGACAATATTATATTTCTATACAATGGCACATACTGGGAAGAATTGAGCAAGGAAGCCTTCCAATTCTTTTTGGGCAATGTAGCTTTGAAAATGGGAGTTAATAAATACGATGCAAAAATTCACACCTTCAAAGAAGAACTTTTTAAACAATTTCTTACTGAAGGATATTTAGAAAAGCCAACCATAGGCAAAAATGATATTCTTATAAATTTAGAAAATGGCACTTTTGAAATTAAAGGTAAAAGCAAAAAATTAAGGGAATTTAGAAGGGAAGATTTTTTAACACATCAACTTCCTTTTGAGTATGATCCAAAAGCTAAAGCTCCAATTTTTAGAAAATATCTAAATGAAGTATTGCCTGATATTGATAAACAAAAAGTGCTGGCTGAATTTATTGGCTATATTTTCACAAAGGGCTTAAAGTATGAAAGGGCTTTGGTATTGTATGGCACTGGAGCAAATGGCAAGAGCGTATTTTTTGAGGTACTTTGTGCGTTATTAGGAAGCGAAAATATCAGCAATTATGCTATTGATAGCCTAACTACTGATGCCAATTATTCAAGGGCTAAAATCAACAATAAATTGGTTAATTATACCAGCGAAATGAATGGCAGAATTGATGCCAATACCTTCAAACAATTAGTTTCAATAGAGCCAATACAAGCCCGTTTGCCATACGGTGAGCCTTTTACTATAACTGATTATGCGAAGTTGATTTTTAATTGCAATGAATTGCCAAAAGACACTGAACATACCAACGCATACTTCAGAAGGTTTTTGATCATTGGCTTTGATATAACTATTGCTGAAGAAAATCAGGACAAAGAGCTTCATACAAAAATAATTGACAATGAATTGTCTGGCGTTTTTAATTGGGTGCTGGAAGGATTAGACAATCTATTGCTTCAAAAGAAATTCACTAAATGCGAAGCCATTGACAACGCCCGTTTGGAATATGAAAAAATGACTGATAGTGCTATGCTTTTTGTTGAAGAAATGGAATATAAAAAAAGCCTTGAAGATTATATTTTGATAAAATTTCTTTATGATGAGTATAAGATTTTTTGCCTTGATGACGGTTTTAGACCATTGAATAAAACCAATTTTATCAAACGACTTCAAAAAGATAAAATCTTTGTAAAAAGGATTTCCGAAGGGAATGTTGCCTATTTAACAAAAGAAGAAGCTTTTTAAATGTACCAAAATACACTTGATAAAAGTAGTAGGAAATTTAGTTGCCCGAATTGTAGCAAAAAGAGCTTTGTAAAGTTTATTGAAAACGAAACTGGCAACTATATTTCTGATAATTTTGGGCGATGTGATAGGGAAAGCAAATGTGGCTACTATGCGCCACCACCACAAGGCAAAAGAGCTTATTTAATAGACTTTTTAGACTTTAGCAGAATAAGCAACAAAGCCTATAAATTAGTTGATTTAAACGCCTTTATTCACATCATACCAAAGAGCCAAATACTGGAGCAAAGCAATAGACAAGTTTATATTTCTGAATGGTTTTTGAAAACGAATGAATGTAAAATTAGCTATTCAAATTGTGAAAGTAAGTATTTCGATAGTGAAGGAATTGTAAATGTAATTACGGTTAAGGATCAAGCTCCAGCTCCTGAAATAAAATATTTCGATTTTCAAAAAGTGAGCAATAGTGAGCAACGATATAATAGAAATAATTTTGTTAAATTCTTACTGAAATATTTTGATGCAAAGCAAGTGGGCAAAGTTTTAGAAGCCTATCATATTGGAACTTCAAACCATTGGGAAGGTGCAACTATATTTTGGCAAATAGACAATCTTAATAGAGTGCATACTGGCAAAATAATGCTATACAATGAAGCAACTGGCAAAAGAGTAAAAGAGCCTTATAATTGCATTAGTTGGGTGCATAAGAAATTAGATATTGACAAAGATAATATTGAACAATGTTTGTTTGGATTGCATAGAATAGCTATTGAATTGAATAAGCCTATTGCTATTGTCGAAGCTGAAAAAACTGCTATAATAATGAGTATTGAAGCTCCTGATTTCTTATGGCTGGCAACTGGAAGCAAGGGAAACCTGAAAGAGGAACTACTGAAGCCATTAAAGAATAGGGAAATTATATTGCATCCTGATAAGGGAGAGTTTCAGGACTGGCAAAAAGTAGTTAATCAACTCAAAGCAAAAGGCTATAAAATTGCAATTAGTGATTTGCTGGAACAAATGGAACTTGAGCAAGGATATGATTTAGCAGACTATTTTTTCAAATAATTATTTTAAAATTTAAAATCGATAGCAAATTGTTATCGGTTTTTTTTTAAAACAGAATAAGCCTTATTTCGATAGATATATAGTATATAATTGTTTGAAACAAAATCAATACAAACTTGTTATACTTATATGAAATTGCAAAGTGCAATACATAAACAAAAAAAAACAAAAATATGAATACCCGATTTCAAAAAGAACTGCGGCCTTTAAGTCTGATGCTTCGAATAAGCGCAAGAGAGCGTAAAGCGTTAGAACTTGAAGCAACATTGAAGGAACAAAGTTTAAGTGAATTTGTTAGATCAGCAACCAGACTAAAAGAATTGATTGCTAAATATGAGCTGAAAGTCAATGAAGCTAAATAAAAATAAAACCGTAACAAGGGAACAATTTATAGAGATTTCAAGATTTAGATTGATCCAATTAGAAATTAAAAAATTAGAGGAACTTAAAAAACAAAAAAAATGAAGAAGGTAATAGGATTTAGAAACGATGAGGCAACTTATGCCCAAAGGATGAGCTGGAACAAGATGACCATTTTAAATAATTTAATTGAAGCTTTTTTGGAAGCCACAAATGAAGCCAGTATTACAGACTTGAAAAGCTTTGAAGTTGATAGTATGGAATATGCTTATAAGGTAATAAAAGAAAAGCATCCTGAAGGAATAGCGTTAAATTTATCAAATGAAGGTTTGGCTAAATTATACGGATATGATCTATCAACTCTTAATGATATTCAAGAAAAATATAGAACTTTTGAAGGTAAAATAAATTATAATTCAAAGAAAAATATTTTTGAAATTCCTTCAGATCAAAGCGAATTTAATATAGTAGCAGAAACTTCTAAAGAACTGGAGAAGCTTCAGGATTGTGAAGACCTGTGCAAAGTATTAAATAAGCTAATTTCTTATGATGATGCCGGAACATCATTAAACGGATTGAATTTATACAAGTGGATTTGCACCAATGAAAGTGGAACAAATTTAATTCCTGATCATAGATTTATTAAACTATAATATAAAATAGTAGTGAAAGGTTATCTTGGTTTTTAAACTCCATTTGACAAGGTAACCTGAAGCTACATTAAAACTGAAACAATGAGCGCAAGATCACAATCGGAAAGCCTGAAGAACTGGCTGAAGGAACGAAACCTTTATACAGCCCAACAACATCACGAAAATCCACATCCTGAAGGCAATGCCAAACAAAGAGCCAAAGCTAAATGGCTTGCAAAATTACAATCCTATGGACAATAATATTTTAAAATATTCCTTTGAGGAATTTATCAAACTTGATCCTGTGGAACAATTTGAGCTTACTGGAATGAGCGTATTACTTAAAGCATATACTAATCATAGTAAAGCAAACTTATTGAAGCTTCAAAAGCAATGTTTCGATTTTATGTTTAACTATCATAAAAAAACACAAGATGCCGTTTGAACAAAACAATAATTTAGGAGGAAGGAAGGCTGGAAGCGTTAATAAAATTTCACAAGAAACGAGGACTATATTTAACAAATTAGTTTCGGACAATATAAATAGCCTTCAGGCTGATATTGATAGCCTGAAGGCTTTAGATCGTTTGAAAATCATATTGGAGCTGGCGAAGTTTATATTGCCAACTTTGAAGGCCATTGAAGTAACTGAAGAAACCAATAGGAACTTCCAGCCTATTGAAATAATAATTAAGAATGATCCTAAATAGTATTCAAGATTTAATTGATTTTATAGCAAGTTATCCTGAATTAGACTTCAGGAAGGTAAATGATATATGTTATCAAAGCATTGGGAAGCGTTTTATGATGCATAGAAGTAATTTATCAGCTATAAATTGGCTGAATAACTATGCAGAAAAATACAATCACATACAAAATGATGATTTAAAACCAGCTTTTTTAGATCACAATCATCCATTTGATATAAAAGAAATTAATTTAATGTAGAAAATGTAGCAAATGAAGCTGAAAAAACATCTTTTTTTTCTTTGAAATAATGTGATTTAAAGCCTTAATTTTAGTTACCGTACATTAATCGTACAAATACTAAAAAAGAAAATCCGTAAAGCCTTTATTTATAGACTATTACGGAATTAAAGTGCAGAGAGGAAGGGATTCGAACCCTCGATATGTTACCATATACACGCTTTCCAAGCGTGCGCCTTCAGCCACTCGGCCACCTCTCTATATTTTGAATTTGCAAATAACACGAAAATATTCGACTTAATAAAATATAACTCCGGATTTTATGACAATTCCCCACGTAAAGACGTTTCGAAAATATTTTTAAAATCTGCATCTGGTACATTTTGACCCAATAAATACATCAGTTTGGTAATTGCAGCTTCGGTGGTAATGTCTTTTCCTGAGATCACTCCAATTTCTTTGAGAAGAGTACTCGTTTCATAATGGCCCATTCTAACGCTTCCTCCAGAACATTGAGTGACATTTACAATTTGCATACCATTTTTAATGGCTCTTTTTATCAATTCTATAAACCAAACCTCAGTTGGCGCATTACCGGAGCCAAAAGTTTCTAAAACAATTCCTCTAAGTTGCGGAATGCTTAACATAGCCGACAAAACCGTTTCACTAATTCCGGGAAACATTTTTATGATGCCAACCTGATTGTCCATTTGTTTATGAATTTTCAATTTTTTTTCTCTTGATTTAGGCATGAACAAATCAGGATACATTTTTAATTGTACACCCGATTCTGCCAAAACAGGATAATTTGGAGAAGAAAATGCATTAAAATGTTCCGCATTTATTTTTGTAGTCCTGTTACCTCGAAATAATTTATATTCAAAATAAAGTCCCACTTCACCTATTTCAGGTTTACCATTCTTTTGTAAAGAAGCAATCTGAATCGCAGTTATTAAATTTTCTTTTGCATCCGTTCTTAAATCACCAATAGGCAACTGAGATCCTGTAAAAATTACTGGTTTTAATAAATTTTCAAGCATAAAACTAAGAGCCGATGCAGAGTACGACATTGTATCTGATCCATGAAGTACAACAAAACCATCAAAAATAGAATAATTAGTTTCGATTATTGAAGCTATTTTTATCCAATTTTCAGGATCCATATTTGAGGAATCAATAGGATTCTGGAAGGAAATAGTTTCAATGGAACACTCCAATTGCTTTAATTCTGGAATGCTTTCTAATAATTTACTAAAATTGAAGTTTTTTAGTGCCCCTGTTTCAAAATCTTTCATCATACCAATCGTACCGCCAGTATAAATCAAAAGAATTTTGGGTTTAAATTGCATTTTCATATTTTAAATTATTCACAACCGGATTGGCATACATTGCCAAAAAACTCTGTAAAGCCATAGGATTATTATGATCAATCCTCATTTCTAATCTACGTTCAAAAAGTGACTTTTCGTTTTCTGTGTATAAATGAGAGTGCGAATTAGTAGAATTCAAGATGTCGAATGCAATATAATTCGTTGGCCATAACTTATAATTTTTCAAAATTGAATCGTCTATGGCTTGTGCCAAAGCTAGTATTTGCTTATTTGAATTGTCAAATTCGGACTGAATAGAATCTATTTTTTTGTCAAGAATATCACCTATATGTATATGAATACGCTTTTTCTGACCCATAACACCACCCATCAAATTAACAAAATCTTCGTTTTTCTCTTTGATATAAATTTCTTGATTGGCTTCTGCCAAAAGCTGTGGCATTTTTAAAGCATCTGTTGGGTCATATTCATAAGAAATGGATACAGGCACTATTTTTATTTTCTTGAAATAATCCATCAAATTATCTTCATCAGAACCCATTCCTAACATTTTAAGAACGCCAGGATTTGTTGTGTCATTACCGTCTTTAGTCCTTCCTTCGCGTTGAGCAATCCAAACCGAACGGTTTTCATGCAACAATAATTTTGAAATATATTCTGATAATAATTTAGAACTTTGTAACATTTCGCGTGGTGATAATCCTCGTTGAACCAAGAAATTTCGGTTCAATTTAGCTAAAATTTTTATGAATGCTTTTGTAACCAAATTATCCCCAATTGCCGAAGCCGTCATGATTAATCCGTTTTCGAATAAAGCTGCATTTAATAATGATGTATCAAGAAGAATATCACGGTGATTAGAAATAAACAAATAGGAAGTGTTTTTTTCTAACTTTTCGAATCCAGAAGTCGTTAATCCATCCGATGATTTTTCAAGGACTTTTTGAACTGATTTGTAGATGAAATTACACTGAAAATCACGAATTGAATGTGTTTTTTTCAATTGCTCTTTCCAAACTTCATCTTCCAATTCGGGAAAAGTAAAATTCATCAAAGCTTTCATCATGGGATGATTTAAGGAAGATACAATAGCATTATTAACTTCGGCATCGTAAAATGGCCGAATTGCGTCAAATTTTGACATAATGGGATATGTTTTTAAATAATAACAAATGAACAAAATTTTTATGAAAATAGCTAAATTCTAGTCTAAATCCCAAAAACAGATTTAGAATTTTCAGTAGTAATTTGGGCAATATCTTCAAGAGGTAAATTATATATTTCTGCCAATTTGCTTAACACATTTACCAAAAAACTACTTTCATTGCGTTTTCCTCGATAAGGAACTGGGGCCAAATAAGGCGAATCCGTTTCGATAACAATATGTTTTAAATCGATTTGATTTAGAAATTGATCTATTTTCCCGTTTTTAAAAGTAACCACCCCGCCTATTCCTAATTTCATATTGTATGAAATGGCTTGAAGTGCTTGCTCATAAGTTCCTGAAAAACAATGAAAAATCCCAAACAAATCAGATGATTTCTCCACTTCCAAGATTTCAAAAACCTCATCAAAAGCATCACGGCAATGAATCACTATGGGTAATTTGTATTCTTTTGCCAATTGGATTTGCTTTCTAAAAGCTCTCTTTTGTTCCTGTAAATGAGTTTTATCCCAATACAAATCGATACCAATTTCGCCTACTGCATAGAATTTTCTCTTGGCTAATTCATCTTCAACATGCTTTAATTCGTCACAATAACTGTCTTTTACATGGGTGGGATGCAATCCAGTCATCAAGAAAATATTCTCGGGATAAGTCCTCTCTAAATCGTACATGAGTTGAGTAAAAGTCGAGTCGATAGCAGGAATAAAAAATCGTGAAACACCGGCATCAATAGCACGTTGAATCATTTCGTTTCTATCATAATCAAATTCATTTGAATATAAATGGGTATGTGTATCGGTAATGATTATTTTTGTTTCCAAGTTGCAAGTTTATGGATGCAAAATTAATCGAAAAAATTGTTTTGCAATATTTTGAAATGAAATAAGAAATAATAAATGAAAAAACTTCCTGATATTCTTAAAAAGGAAAAGTACAAGAGACTCAAATTCAAAGTGACTAAAACCCAGCATTTGCTTATAAAGGCAAGTATCAATGGGGTTAAAGGAAATTTTATTCTCGATACGGGTGCAAGTTCTAGTTGTGTGGATTTTGAAAGTATTGAATTATTTCAGTTAGAAGCAAAAAAATCAAAAACACAAGCTTCAGGTGCGGGAGCTACAGGAATGTTAACTCAAAAAGCTATTGGTAATCAACTTCAATTGGGCAGTTGGAAACATCTAAATTTTGAACTAATAATTTTTGATTTATCTCATGTTAATGAGGCATTAATCCAACATAAATCAAAACCTGTTCACGGTATTATAGGTGCAGATATTTTGATGAAAGGCAAAGGAATTATTGACTATTTTAATCATTATTTGTATTTGCAATAGTCTTTTTATTAAAAGAAAAATAAGCCAAAAAAGCACTTAGTAACATTAAGATTCCTGCTAATATAAAAGGTGCACCTGCAAATTGAAAAGGCGCTTCTTTATGCGTAAAAAAGTAGAATAGTGTACTCATGATAGGCGGACCAATAATTGAAGAGGCACTCATTAAACTTGCCAAAGTCCCTTGAATTTCACCTTGTTCAGATGGAGGAACTTTATGAGATATAACTGACTGAATTGCCGGGCCAGAAATACCAGCAAGACAATAGGGAATAAGAAAGACAAACATCATCCAACTTTGAGAAGCAAAGGCAAACAAAAACATGGCTAAAGTGTATAAAACAAGACCAACATAAATACTTTTTTTGTCCCCTAAAATTGGATTAATCCAACGAATTAAAACTCCTTGAACTATCCCAACAAAAAGACCGACAACTCCAAGTGAAATTCCAACCATTTTTTCATCCCAATTGAATTTATACATGGTAAAATAACTCCAATTGCTTTGTACGGCGTGCGAGGCGACATACAAAATAAATGTAGCTGTTATTAATCCAAGTAAGTCAGGATGTTTTTTCAAACTTTTGAAAGCGCCAATAGGATTAGCTCTTTTGATGTCGAATTCGCGTCGGTTTTCTTTGGATAATGATTCGGGTAAAATGAAATAGCCATATAAAAAATTAATCATACATAAAATTCCAGCGGCATAAAAAGGAACTCTAGAACCATATTGCCCAAGCAAACCACCAATTACAGGTCCTATAATAAATCCTAAGCCAAAGGCAGCGCCAATCATTCCGAAATTTTTTGTTCTATTTTCTTTAGTGCTAATATCAGCTATATAGGCAGATGCCGTTGTAAGACTAGCACCCGTAATTCCGGCTATAATTCTCCCAACAAATAACCAGGTAATTGTTGGGGCGAATGCCAAAAATAAATAATCTAAGGAAAATGCAAATAAGGAGATTAATATTATGGGTCTTCGACCAAATTTATCACTTAAATTACCAATTATTGGAGCGAAAAGAAATTGGGTTATTGAATAGGCAAAAGTCAACCAACCACCATATTTAGCAGCTTCGCTGATATCGCCATTAATAAGTTCTTTTATTAATTTAGGAATTACTGGAATAATAATTCCCCATCCCGTAATATCGATAAGCATGGTAATAAAAATAAAACCTATTGCTGCTTGATTTTTTGATTTTGACATAAAATGAAATCTTGTTGCTGTAAATCTACAAAAAAACCCGTTTGATTTTCTCAAGCGGGTTCATTGTCTATTCAGAAATGCATTTTTTTACAATTCCAATGCTCTTTTAGCATTACCTTCCATCAATAATTCTAGTGGATTTTCTAACGCTTCTTTAACCGCAACTAGGAAACCAACAGACTCACGACCATCGATAATTCTGTGGTCATAAGAAAGTGCCACATACATCATTGGGTGAATTTCTACTTTCCCATTTACAGCAATTGGACGCTCAATAATATTGTGCATTCCAAGAATTCCTGATTGTGGTGGGTTGATAATTGGCGTGGATAACATACTACCAAAAACACCTCCATTAGTAATTGTAAATGTTCCTCCTGTCATATCGTCAACGGTAATTTGACCGTCGCGTGCCTTTAAAGCTAATCTTTTGATATCCGCTTCTACACCTCTAAAAGTCATATTTTCAGCATTACGAACTACAGGAACCATTAATCCTTTTGGTCCAGAAACCGCAATAGAAATATCGCAGAAATCGAATGCAATTTTATGATCACCATCCATCATAGAGTTTACATCTGGATACATTTTTAAGGCTCTTGTAACTGCTTTTGTAAAAAACGACATATATCCTAAACCTAATCCACCGTGTTTTGCTTTGAATGCATCTTTGTATTCATTACGTAAAAGATTAATTGGTGTCATATTCACTTCATTGAAAGTCGTTAACATGGCCGTTTCGTTTTTAGCAGCTACTAATCTTTCTGCAACCTTACGACGCAACATAGATAATTTAGTACGCTCCGAAGCACGATTACCACCTGTAGGAGTTCCCATAGAAGGCGTTGCATTTAAAGCATCTTCTTTGGTAATTCTTCCGTCTTTACCTGTACCAATAATATCAGTAGGTTGAATATTTTTTTCATCCAATATTTTTTTTGCTGCTGGCGAAGGCGTTGAGCTAGCATAAGAAACTGTGGCAGCGGGTGCCTCTTTTGGAGCTTCAACTTTTTTCTCTTCCACTTTAGGACTTTCAGACTTTTGACTTTCTCCAGAAGTTGGCTTCGCTCCTTCAGTATCAATCAAACAAACAACCGCTCCTACTGCAACAGCATCCCCTTCTTCGGCTTTTAGAGTGATAATTCCACTAACCTCAGCTGGTAATTCTAGGGTTGCTTTATCTGAATCAACCTCCGCAATTGCTTGGTCT
Organism: Flavobacteriaceae bacterium; assembly: GCA_947379965.1. Taxonomy (GTDB): domain Bacteria; phylum Bacteroidota; class Bacteroidia; order Flavobacteriales; family Flavobacteriaceae; genus Flavobacterium. The sequence continues at coordinate 13,155 of CANCPC010000032.1, forward strand.
TTTTCTACATAATCTCCGTCTTTTACTAACCAAGTTGCAATTTCAACTTCTTTTATAGATTCCCCTGGCGATGGGACTTTCATTTCTAAAATCATATTCTATTATTTTAAATTTTAATTGGGTTTAAGCTATTTAATTCAAACCTGAAATAATTTTTATTTTTATAAACTTTTATCGAAAACCATTTTAATAGCATCTGCATGACGTCTTTTTGCTCTTGTGTAGCTTCCTGAAGCAGGTGCAGAATACGCTTTTAATGAAGCTAATCTCCATTTTACTATATTAAAATTCATCAACATAAAACTGTAAGCACCCATGTTTTTAGGTTCTTCCTGTGCCCAAACATAATCATCTGCATTTGGATATTTCGCTACAATTTCTTTTAATTGATCGACTGGTAATGGGAACAATTGTTCAATACGAACTACAGCTACATCTTTACGACCATTTATTTCTCTTTCGGCTGTAATATCATAAAAGAATTTACCGGTACAGAAAACCAAAGTTTTTACATCTTCTTTAATTATGGAAGCATCATCAATTGTTTCTTGGAAACTTCCTGAAATAAAATCTTCAATGGGTGAGGTACATCTTGGATCACGCAACAAACTCTTTGGTGTAAACACAACAAGTGGTTTACGGAAAGTGGTTTTCATTTGTCTTCTTAACAAGTGAAAGAAATTGGCTGGAGTGGTACAATCGGCAACATACATATTATGTTTTGCACAAAGTTGTAAATAACGCTCCATTCTTCCAGAAGAGTGCTCTGCTCCTTGTCCTTCGTAACCATGAGGTAATAAAATAACAATTCCGTTTTGAGTGTTCCATTTATCTTCTCCACAAGAAATATACTGGTCGATCATGATTTGAGCACCATTAGAAAAATCTCCAAATTGTGCTTCCCAAATGGTTAATGTATTTGGGTTTGCCAATGCATAACCATAATCAAACCCTAAAACTCCATATTCAGATAAAAAAGAGTTGAAAGCATTGAATTTCCCTTTTGCATTTGGAACAGCGTTCAGCAATACAACTTCTTCTTCAGAGTCTTCCACTTTTACAACAGCATGACGGTGAGAAAAAGTTCCACGTTCTACATCTTGTCCAGAAATTCGAACGCCATAGCCTTCTTGCATTAATGAACCATAAGCCAAATGTTCTGCCATAGCCCAATCCAGGCTATTGGTTTCGAAAAACATAGTTTTTCTATCATTGATTAACTTTTGAATTTTGCTAATGAATTTTTTTTCTTCGGGCAGGTTACAAACAGCATGAGCTATTTCTGTCAATCCTGTTTTAGGATAGGAGGTATCAAATTTTTCAAGCATTTTAGCATCTGAAACTTGCATAAAACCTTTCCATTCATTTTGCATAAACGGAGTAATTATAGTCAAGCTTTTTTTGCGGGAAGCTTCAAGATTCTGATCTAAATCGTCTTTATATTCTTTTTCTAATTTTTTTACTAATTTTTCATCGATAATTCCTTCAGCAATCAATTTCTCGGCATATATATCTCTAGGGTTTTTATGCTTTGCAATAATTTTATATAATAATGGCTGTGTAAATCTTGGCTCATCGCCCTCGTTGTGTCCATATTTTCTATATCCTAACAAATCGATAAATACATCACGACCAAAATGCATTCTAAAATCTAATGCAAAAGACATCGCATGAACAACCGCTTCGGCATCATCTGCGTTTACATGCAATACAGGCGAAAGTGTAACTTTGGCAATATCTGTACAATAGGTAGAGGAACGTGCATCAAGATAATTAGTTGTAAACCCAACTTGGTTATTAATTACAACATGAATGGTTCCTCCAGTTTTATACCCATCCAATTGAGCCATTTGAATAATTTCATATAATAATCCTTGTCCAGCAATTGCAGCATCACCGTGAACGGCAATTGGCAATACTTTTGAAAAGTCATTTGGAAAATATTTATCTTGTTTTGCTCTAGTAATTCCTTCAATTACTGCACCTACTGTTTCAAGGTGAGAAGGATTTGGCGCTAGATTAATGTTTATTTTTTTTCCTGAACTAGTCACTTTATCTGCGGTAAGTCCTAAATGGTATTTTACGTCTCCATCAAAATATTCTTTGTCATAATCTTTTCCGTCAAATTCGCTAAAAATATCTTGAGTCGATTTTCCAAAAACATTAGCCAAAACGTTCAACCGACCACGATGTGCCATTCCCATGACAAAATGTTCAACTCCTTTTTCAGCTGCTTTTTCTATTAAAGCATCAAGAGCAGGAATAATAGATTCTCCACCTTCTAGTGAAAATCTTTTTTGACCCACGTATTTGGTATGCAAGAAATTCTCGAAAGAAACTGCTTGGTTCAATTTATTTAAAATTGATTTCTTTTCGTCAGGAGAAAAATTAGGCTGATTATCGTTGTAACCTATTTTATCTTGAATCCATTGAATATCGTTTGGATTTCTAATGTACATATATTCAACCCCAATAGATTGACAATATATTTTATCTAAATGACCTAAGATGTCTGCCAAACTACAAGGTGCAATTTTGATTATTTTTGCTGCATCAAAAACAGTTGACAAATCGGCCTTTGAAAGTCCAAAATTCTCAATGTCTAAAGTTGGTGAATATGTTCTTCGGTTGTGTACTGGATTTGTTTTTGTAAACAGGTGTCCTCGACTTCGGTATGCGTCAATTAATTTGATTACTTTAAATTCTTTTTGAAGTTTATCCGAGGCAGAACTATTTTCTAACGGTGACGATGTTTCACCCACGGTTTGATTTCCTGAATTTTCCTCATTGTAAGTGGTCATTCCAAAATCGAAACCTTGAAAAAAACTTCTCCAACTGGGCTCTACGCTATCTGGATTTTCTAAATATTGTTCGTATAATTGTGCAAAAAATTCGGCATGAGCCGCGTTTAAAAATGAAAACCTATCCATAATGTATTAATTCTGCTTATTTTATTAAAATAGTTTGGCAAAAGTACAATAATACAATAAGTATCTTATTTTTTTTTAAATACTTTTATACTCAATATTGTTAAAATTATAAATAATATTAAAAAAAAGTACTTTTTGATAGCTTCTAAATCTATTTTGACATTCATATAAATATTGTTTTCTACTATTCTTCTTGCTGAAGGGGCAAAAATTAGAGTTAACTCAACAAAAATTTATTTTTGAAATAGGTTTTAGCCGGCTAATGTAAAAATTGGCGGAAGTTATGATATCTTATCTCATGCGAACAAAAGCATTTAAAATAATGCCTTTATGCCGTTTATAAGAATGGGTGTATTTACTTAATATTTATTACGAAACCACACTTTTTGCCATTCTCTTTTTAGAATCAAAAAGGCAACATTTTCGGCTAGAATCACTAAATCGGAGCCATCCAGTTTTTTGACTTGGTCTTCAGAAACGTCAATTATATAAAGCAAATTCAGATATTCGGCGAATTTGTTTTGAATCAATCGGTAGATTTTTTCGTGCAATTGAATTTTTAATTCCTTAGGTGAAATACTCATTGGAAAATCGACTCCTTCGTTGGCCAAATTAAAATCCTTGTTCATTTGTTCTATTAATTTCAAATACAAGTTCTCGGATTCGGCTTCTTCTAGAAGTAGATCAGTATTTATGGGCGTTATATACATCTAGATTTCAGGTTTCAGTTTCAGGTTTCAGGTTATTTGCTTTCTGCCATCTGAAATCTGCTATATAAAAACATTCAAATGTTGATATTTAAACTTTTCTACTCATTAAATTTTTACCAAAAACTTTCAATATCTCTTTTTTCTCTACAGAAATATCTATTTGTTTCAAGGTTTTAAAAGCTTTTGAAGTATATTTTTTAATAGCTTTTTGTGTGGCATATGAAGCACCTGTAGTATTGAAAATTTCCTTTACCTTATTTATTTTATCGGTATTATCATCGGGATGAATAGAAAACAAATGTTGCAATTGATGTTTTTCATCTGCCGAAGCGAACTCCAATGCTTTAAGATACAAATAGGTTTTTTTATTTTCGATAATATCGCCGCCTACTTGTTTTCCAAAAGTTTTGGGATCACCAAAAGCATCCAAATAATCGTCTTGCAACTGGAAGGCTAAACCTAAATTAAGTCCAAAATCATAGATAAAGTTAGCATTTTCTTTTGAAGTTTCGGCAACTATTGCACCCATTTTCATAGCTGCTGCAACAAGAACAGCTGTTTTGTTTTTAATCATTTTAAGATATTCACGAATCGTAACATCGTCGCGTGTTTCAAAATCAACATCATATTGTTGACCTTCGCAAACTTCAAGTGCTGTTCTGCTGAATAATTTAGCCAATTTGCGAAAAATTTTTGGCTGATATTGCTCAAAATATTGGTACGCCAAAATAAGCATTGCGTCACCAGAAAGAATTCCGGTATTAATATTCCATTTTTCGTGAACAGTAATTTTGCCTCTTCTCAAAGGCGCATCATCCATAATATCATCGTGGATAAGCGAGAAATTATGAAAAACCTCAACGGCAAGGGCGGCAGGTAATGCCTTTTTGTAATCGGCATCAAAAACTTCAGCACTCAATAATGTCAAAACCGGACGCATTCTTTTACCTCCCAATTCTAAGATATAATGAATGGGCTCGTATAGATTTTTAGGTTCTTTGGTTTTGGATTGTGAATTCAAGTAATCCAAAACAAATTCCTGATAATTATTGATGGAGTGCATTTAGTATTATTTAAAGTTTAAAGTTTAAAAAAGCTTTTCAAAATTAAAATTTTTTTATCTCTACAGATTGCAAAGAAACTCAAAAAACATCAAATTATAAACCCTAAACTTTAAGAAATCGTAAATAAATAAAAATACATTGGAAACTATTTTGGTATTTAAAGTTTCCTGTTTACCTTTGCAACGAAAAAATTAAACATAAATACGCATGGCAATAAAAATAGCACTCGTTACTGGCGGAAGTAGAGGTTTAGGAAAAAATATGGCTTTGCGTTTGGCCGAAGCAGGAAAAGACATTATTCTCACCTACAATACTAAGGAAGCAGAAGCGCATGATGTGGTAAAAACCATAGAATTAATGGGCAGGAAAGCGGTTGCATTACAACTTGATGTTAATGACATATCAAGCTTGGGAAATTTTATAACTTCTGTTTCTGATTTATTAAAAGAAAAATGGGATGCCAGTACTTTCGATTATCTAATAAATAATGCTGGTGTTGGCGCAACTATTCCCTATCTTGAAGCTACAGAAGAAGATTTTGACCGTTTGCTAAATATACATTTTAAAAGTGTTTATTTTTTAACCCAAAAAGCATTATCCTTAATCAATGATGGCGGAAGTATTGTTAATGTTTCTAGTGGGACTACTCGTTTTTGTGTTGCTGGTTATTCTATTTATGCATCTATGAAAGGGGCTATAGAAACATTTACAAGGTATTTAGCAAAAGACGTAGGAGCAAGAGGAATTACAGCAAATGTTTTGGCTCCAGGGCCAATAGAAACCGACTTCAATGGTGCCGCCATTAGAAACAACCCTCAAATGAAAGGCTATTTGAGTAATTCAACTGCACTAGGAAGAGTTGGCGATGCAAATGATATCGGCGGAGTGGTTGCTTTTTTATGTTCTAAAGAGGGGCATTGGATAAACGGTCAAAGAATAGAAGCTTCTGGTGGAATTTCGTTGTAATAAAAAATGAAATGAAAGAAAAAATAATGTCAAAAGCGAGTGATTTATTTTTAAAACTAGGTTTTAAAAGCGTCACCATGGATGATATTGCCGGAGAAATGTGTATCTCTAAAAAAACAATTTACAAATACTTTTGTAATAAAGAAATATTAATAGAGGAAAGTGCAGCAATGGTTCACGCCGAAATTCATACCATTATTGAAAAAATTGTTGCTAAGAATCACAATGCGATCGAAGAGAATTTCGAAATCCGAAAAATGTTTAAAGAAATGTTTCAATCATTAGATAGTTCACCTATTTATCAGATGAAAAAACATTATCCGGATATTCACAAAAAGATTGTTACAAGAGAAATAGAAGAATGCAACACCGTATTTAAACAAAATATTACCAAAGGAATCGAACAAGGATTGTATAGAAAAGAAATTAGTATAGAAAACTATATGAAATTTTATTACACTTTAATCTTTGGTATCAAAGAAGAAATTAGTTCTGAACAAGAAGGACAAAAGATAGAATTAGAAATATTAGAATACCACACCAGAGCAATGGCAACAGCCAAAGGAATATTAGAACTAGAAAAACAATTACAAAATTATAATCACTAATGAAGAAACTTTTATTAATTACCTTAATGGTTTTTGCTGTATCGGTAAAGGCACAAGAAGCAAAACAAAATTACAATTTTAGTTTAGAACAAGCTATTTCGCATGCGCTTACCAATAATTATTCGGCCATAAATGCGAGCAGAGATATCGAAATATCGAAGGAAAAAAAATGGGAAACAACAGCCGCAGGATTACCTCAAGTGAATGCAGGATTAGATTATGCTGACAATTTTATTTTACAAAAATCCCTTATTCCTGCTGAATTTTTTGGTGGTAAAAAAGGAGAGTTTGCTACAGTAGCCTTTGGAACAACTCATAGTATGGCTGTACATGCCACCTTGAGTCAACTTATTTTTGACGGTTCGTATATTGTTGCCTTACAAGCATCAAAAACATACATGAAATTCTACCAAAATGCAAAACAAAAATCAGATGTTGAAATAAAAGAAGCAGTTATCAATGCTTATGGCAATGTTTTGCTTGCCGAAGAAAGTATTGCTATTCTAGAAAAAAATAAAAAAACTTTAGAAAAAACTCTCGCCGATACAAAGGAAATTTTTAAAAATGGCCTTATTGAAGAAGAAAATGTAGAGCAACTTCAAATTACGTTGACCACTATAAATAGCACTTTAAATTACAATAAAAGATTAATTGAAGTAGCGAATAAAATGTTAAAAATTATATTGGGAATCAACATCAATGATAATTTAAAATTGACCGATAAATTAGATACTCTTAGCGTTTCTAATTTAGATTTGACCATTTCTCAAAACGATTTTTTTGTTGCCGAAAATGTAAATTATTCTATGGCTTTAAATTACGAAGAGCAAAAACAACTCGAATATAAATTAGAAAAGGCTAGAGCTTTACCTTCATTGTCAGCAAATTTAAATTATGGTTACAATGCTTTTGGCAATCAGTTTACTTTTTTTACATCGAACCAAAATTGGCTTAATTATTCGAATCTAGGATTAAGTATACGTCTTCCTATATTTAGCAGTTTGGCCAGAAGTTCTAGAACACAACAAGCTAAAATTGCGGTAGAACAAGCTAAAACTCAACGAACAGAAGTAGAACAAAAATTGAAATTGCAATTTGCGAATGCAAAAAGTGAATATGAATTTAGCATTGAAGCCTACACAACAGCAAAAACTAATTTGAATCTTGCCGAAAGAATCGAGAAAAAACAACAAATAAAATTTAGTGAAGGTTTGTCTTCTAGCTTTGATTTCAGTGAAGCACAAAGACAATTATACTCAGCACAACAAAATTATTTGCAATCTATGGTGAGTATCATCAACAAAAAAGCAGCATTAGAAAAAGTAATCAACAAAAAATAAATCTTAAAAAAAGAATCAAAAATGAAAAAATTATTCATCCTCTCAACCCTTTCAATATTGCTATTTTCATGTGGAAAGAAAGAAGACAACACCAATATCGATACTTTAATCAAGTCGAAAAATATAAAAGAACTACAAGCTAAAAAAGCATTAATCCAAGCTGATTTAACAAAAATTGAAGCGGCTTTAGGAACAATAGATGTTAAAAAAGAAGAAGCATTAGTGTCTGTTCTGGCAGTAAAAGATACTGTTTTTAGTCATTATCTTGAAATACAAGGAAATGTAAATACCAAAGAAAATATTTTAGTTCAACCAGAATTTCAAGGGACTTTAGTAGAGTTAAATGTAAAAGCAGGGCAACGAGTTACAAAAGGGCAAGTTTTAGGACGTATTGACGATGCAGGTTTAAGCCAACAAGTAGCGAGTTTAGAAAATCAATATGCATTAGCAAAAACAACTTTCGAACGTCAAAAAAATCTATGGAATCAAAAAATTGGTTCAGAAATTCAATATTTGCAAGCACAAACTCAAATGATTTCTGCACAAAGAGGTGTTGCTCAAATTAAAGCTCAATTATCAAAAACAGTAATCAAAGCGCCTTTTTCAGGAACAATTGATGAAGTTTTTGTAGAAAAAGGACAAGTCGTAGCCCCTAGCCCTCAAGGTTTAATGCGTATTGTAAATTTAGGCAATATGTATGTTTCTACATCTGTCCCAGAAACCTATATAGGTAAACTAAAAATAGGTACCGAAGTTGAGGTATTATTGACTTCATTAGGAAAAACCTACAAAGGAAAAGTGCGTCAAGTGGGAAGTTTCTTGAATCCAAGTAATCGATCTTTTAGTATTGAAGTAAGCGTTCCAAATCCTGAGAATTTATTGCGTCCTAACCAGGTGGCCAATCTTAAAATTACTGATTATTTGAGCAAAAAAGCAATCGTTGTTCCTACGAATGTAATTCAGGAAGATGGACAAAAAAACAAATTTGTTTACATTGCAACCAATGCAACAAAAACAACTGGAATTGCTAAAAAAGTAGTTGTAATAGTAGGAAAATCATCCAATAGTGTAACTGAAATTTTAAGCGGATTATCAACAGAAGACATTATTGTAACAGAAGGAGCTAATACTATTTCGGAAGGAATGAAACTGAATTTCTAAGCCCACTAATCTTTGAAAGAGGTTTAAAATAGGAAAATAAAGAATTCAAAATTTATCATTTAAAATTTAAAATAACTCTTATACAATGAGTCACCAAAAAAAAGAATTTAGCATATCTAGTTGGGCTGTAGATAACCGAATTACAGTTTACATTCTGACTTTAATAATTATCGTAAGTGGAATAATGGCATATATTAATATGCCAAGGGAAAATTTTCCTGAAATATTAGAAAACAAGATTTATGTTTCTTCTGTTTTTCCTGGAAATTCAGCTGAAGATGTGGAGAAATTAGTTATTAAACCGCTTGAAGATGAGTTTAAAAATATTTCGGGTGTTACCAAAGTTACCTCTAGCTCTTTTCAAGATTACGGAATTGTAGTCGTCGAATTTGAACAAAAAGTAACTATCGAAGAAGCCAAAATCAGAATCAAAGACAAAGCGGATTTGGCGAAAGCAGATCCTAGCTGGCCAAATCTAGATAATGGAAGTAAAGTAGAACCAAATGTTTTCAATATTAATATTTCGGAAGAAGTGCCTATTTTAAACATTAATTTGAAAGGAAATTATACTACCCAACAACTCAAAAAGTATGGAGAATATTTACAAGATGAAATTGAAAACATATCTGAAATAAAAAAGGTAGATATTTTAGGTGTAGATGATAAAGAGGTTGAAATTGCGATCGATGTGTTTAAGATGAACGCAGCACAAGTTAGTTTTGACGACATTCAAAATGCCGTAAAATATGAAAACATGACCCTTTCTGGAGGAAGTCTTGTTTCGCAAGGATCCAGAAATAATATCCGTATTGTGGGTGAAATAAAAAACCCAAAAGAACTTGAAAAAGTAGTTGTAAAATCATACGGCGGAACGGTTTACTTAAAAGACATTGCAGTTATCAATTTCAAAGAAAAAGATAAAACAACTTATGCCCGCGAAAATGGTGAAGAAGTGGTGATGTTAAACATCAAAAAAAGAGCAGGTCAAAACATGATTTCAGCTTTGGATCAAGTGAAAGAAATTGTAGCCAAAGCTCAAAAAACGGTATTGCCAAAAGATTTGAGTATCAAAATGACCAACGACCAATCTAATTTAGTCGAACACCAAGTTAATGAACTTTCTAACCATATTATTTTCGGAATCATACTAGTAATGATTGTACTGATGTTTACCATGGGATTGAGAAACTCCTTATTTGTTGGTGCTGCCATTCCACTTTCTATGTTAATGGCGTTTTCTATTTTGTCTGCATTTGGATTCACCCTAAATACCATGGTATTGTTTGGATTAGTAATGGGATTGGGACTATTAGTTGATGATGGAATTGTAGTTGTCGATAATGTTTTTGCTAATATGAAAAAAGGTTTGGGACGAATTGAGGCTTCAAAAATTGGTATTGGCGAAATCGCTTGGCCAGTAATTTCATCAACCGCAACAACATTAGCAGCTTTTATTCCATTAGCATTATGGCCGGGAACTGTGGGTAAATTCATGATTTATTTCCCAATAACCTTGTCTTGTGTTTTAGGTGCTTCGCTATTCGTAGCCATGGTAATTAATGCCGCCATGACGGGTGGTTTTATGGATATTGAGGATAGAAATATCTCGAAAAAAGCATTGAAAAAATACTCGATTATTTTCATCGTATCTGGAGCATTATTCTTAATTCCAGGAAATCTTACTCATACTATTTGGATGAAAGCTATCGGACATCTCATCCTTATTTCCTTAGTGTTTATGTGGGCGTATCATTTGTTTATTTTCAAATGGACACAAGATTTCCAACATAGTTTTTTTCCAGGTTTAGAAAAAAAATACCAAACCTTTTTGGGTAAAATTCTAACTGGTAAAAGAGTGGTAATTGCCTTAGTTGGAATTATCGTATTGTTATTTCTCTCTTTTATCTTATTGGGAATCTTCCCGAGAAATGTATTGTTTTTCCCAAATAACATACCAAATCAGGCGATAGTTTATATCGAATATCCTCAAGGAACCGATATCGAAAAAACAAATAAAGCTAATTTGTTTGTTGAAAAACAAGTAATAAAAATCTTGAGTAAATATGTCACAAATGACGAAAACTATTTGGCCGAAAGCATTGTTTCGCAAGTTGGAGTAGGTGCTGGAAATCCAAATGTAGATTCTGGAAATCAATCCGAAACTCCCTATAAAGGAAAAGTAACGGTTAATTTTACAGAGTTTAAATATAGAAAAGGAGTCAATACAAGCGACATTTTAGAAGAAATTCGAACCAAAGTAAAAGCAATAGCTGGAGCTAAAATTATTGTCGAAAAAGATTCAAACGGACCTCCATCAGGGTATCCTATCAGTTTACAATTATCCGGTACCGATTATGACCAAATGCTTGTTGAAGGTAATAAAGTAATCAATTTTATTAATTCGAAAAATATTTCTGGAATCGAAAAGTTAAACATCGATGTCAATAAAGAAAGTCCAGAATTAGAGGTAAATGTAGATCGTGTTGGCGGAGGTAGTTTAGGAACAAGCACTGGGCAATTAGGATTTACTATGCGTCGCGCCATTTATGGCCAAGAAATATCGACTTACAAGGAAGGAAAAGACGATTACAATATTGTAATGCGTTTAAAAGAGGATCAACGTAAAAACGAAAGTGTCTTATTCAATCAACCCATAACCTTCCGTAATCAAAATAATGGACAAATAGTGCAGGTTCCTATTTCGGCCTTGGCAACATCCGAAAAGAAATTTACGTTCAACCAAATAAAACGTAAGAATTCGAAACGAATCATGACTATTTATTCCAATGTATTAACTGGATTTAATGGCGATGGAATTACAAAACAAATTGAAGATGCATTGAAATCTGCCAATTATAAAATGGCTGGCGACATTACATATTCTTTTTCTGGAGAGCAAGAACAACAGAAAAAAGATTCGAGTTTCTTATTTGGCGCATTGCTTTTGGCCTTGGCAAGTATTACCATAATCATTGTGCTGCAATTTAATTCCTTGTCGAAAACCGCCATCATTATGTTCACTGTTTTATTAAGTTTCAGTGGGGTTTTCTACGGTTATGTATTTGCAGGAATGGATTTTGTGATCCTAATGACCATGATGGGAATCATTGCTCTTTCTGGAATTGTTGTAAAAAACGGAATTGTTTTAATGGACTTTTTTGTTTTGTTATTAGACGAAAAAGTTATTGAAAACAATCAAAATTCTCATGACGATTTAAATATAGCCGAGATAAAACAAGTTATTATTCAATCCGGAAAATCCCGTTTGCGTCCGGTTTTATTGACTGCATTAACCGCAATTTTAGGATTAATTCCGTTAGCAATTGGTTTAAATTTCGATTTCTTTGCCTTAATAACCGATTTGAATCCACATGTTTATGTGGGTGGAGATAACGTAGTTTTCTGGGGCCCATTAGCTTGGACGATTATCTTTGGGCTGACATACGCCACGGTTTTAACCTTGGTAATGGTTCCGGTAATGTTCTATTTAGTAAAAAGAACGAAATACTGGTTGCGTGACCGAAGAGAAGCTAGAGCTGCAAGAGCTATCGAAAGCTAGATTTTTATAAAGCTTAAATTATAGAAACCACCCAAGATTTTATTTTGGGTGGTTTTTTGATTTTGTGAGAAATGATTAGCTATATTTGAAATGAAATAATGCGAAACAAACCTTCGCCAATCTACCCAAATTTGGTTGTATACACGAAGGTTTGTTTCGCCTATATACTAGTTATAGCACATTTTAAATGACAACGAAATTCCAAATAAACGACCCCTCATTAGAATCTCAATGGAGAGCTATTATTCTTTTTGGAAAGAACTCAGCGACATACAAATTTGCATTTGCTAAATCATTACTCGGATTAATCGAACAAGAAAAAACAAAAATATCACTTAATGAATTAGCAATACCATTCGCAAATTCAATAGTGGATCATTTAAAAAAAAGTGACAAACAAGGCAATGCCGGTTCAAGTAAGTTTTTAGAAGGTTGCAGAAGCTACATCAATGAAAAAATTACAAAAGAAGACCTTTACAGTTTAACCGAAAAATATGGTTTTGTTAATGTGGTAGACGCTTTCCAAAACGTTAATGGTGGAACAATACCTAATGCATTTTATGAAAAAAATTATAGTCCAGGCAAAAAAGAAATAGTAGTTACAGACAATTTATTAAAAATTAAAGAATTATTCCAGTATAGAAATTTGGAACAAGAAGTAGAAGCTCGATGGAACTTAGTTGAAACAGCTTGGAACTTGCAAATAAATCCAAATCTACTTGAAGTAAAGTATGATGAGAGTAAATCACTTTTTTTTATTGATAGTAATTTAATGAGACGCATTGACATTACTTCTGTCCGAGATTCATTAAATGGTTATCAAAAAGGCAAATGCTTTTATTCATATCAAGACATTTCAATTAATAAAAATGACATCAATATTTGTGAAGTTGACCATTTTTTGCCGCATGTAAATAAGTTAGCTCATTCACAAACTGGCGCTAAC
>CANCPC010000033.1 GCA_947379965.1 Flavobacteriaceae bacterium
AATCCTAATTTTTAGAAGCTTATTCCAGCAGTCATCCCAATCCACGCCCAAAAGCATGGTATTTTCCCTTCTATCTGGGCTAAAAAATAAATCGATATGAACCATAACGAAACTAAAAAAACATCATTATTAGGGAATCTTACGGTTCAAATTCTTATAGGTATGTTTTTAGGAGCGGCTTTAGGAATATTTATTCATAATAATTACGATGTAGAATTCGCAAAAAAATTCAGCGATAATATCAAAATATTAGCAACGGTTTTCATTCGTTTGGTTCAAATGATAATTGCACCATTAGTATTTACAACATTAGTAGTTGGAATTGCTAAATTAGGAGATATCAAAACCGTTGGTAGAATAGGCGGAAAGGCATTAGGATGGTTTTTTTCAGCCTCTTTTATTTCGTTGTTAATCGGACTTTTTTTGGTCAATATTTTAAAACCCGGAGTTGGATTAAATTTATCCAATGTTGATTTATCCGTTGCTGCTGAAGTAACAGGAAATACAAAAGGTTTCTCTGCTCAAAATTTCATTGAACATATTATTCCGAAAAGTATTTTTGAAGCATTAGCCAATAATGAAATTTTGCAAATTGTAATTTTCTCTATATTCTTTGGTTTGGCAGCAGCTTCAGTTGGTAGTTTTGTAAAACCAGTCATCAATGCTTTAGACAAAACTTCTCACATTATTCTAAAAATGGTAAATTATGTAATGAAGTTTGCACCAATAGGAGTTTTTGGGGCAATTGCTGGAGTTTTTGCTGTAAAAAACCTTAACGATTTAGTGATTACATACGTGAAATTTTTTAGTTCCTTCTTAGTTGGAATTGGTTCATTATGGATTATTCTTATATTTATTGGTTTTATTTTCTTAGGAAAAAGAATGAAAACGCTATTAAATCATATTATTGGCCCAGTAATTATTGCATTTGGAACCACAAGTAGCGAAGCAGTTTTTCCTAAACTTACCGAAGAATTAGAACGTTTTGGCATCAAAGATAAAATCGTTTCATTCATGCTTCCATTAGGATATTCTTTCAATTTAGATGGAAGTATGATGTATATGACTTTTGCAAGTATATTTATTGCTCAAGCCTATGGAGTCCCACTTGATTTAGGAACACAAATGACTATGCTTTTAGTCTTAATGCTTACTAGCAAAGGAATTGCGGGTGTGCCTAGAGCAAGTCTAGTTGTTGTTGCCGCTACCTGCGGTATGTTTAAAATTCCAATTGAAGGAATTGCTTTGATACTTCCAATTGACCATTTTTGTGATATGTTCCGAAGCGCAACTAACGTACTTGGAAATGCCTTGGCTACTTCAGTTGTAGGAAAGTATGAAAGTGATGAATAAATATTTTAAAACTTTTTTTCATTTGAAGATGGTCTGATTCTAATATTTAGTAGTCATACCTCAGTTTTTGATGCTGATTTTTAAAAACATACTGTACTTGTTATAAATTATTAACTGTATATTTGGAATCCCTTTAAAAGATTATGTTTCAAACACGTTTATTTCAATTTTTATTAGTGCTACTGATTTCAATCAGTACTATTTCATACGCGCAAAATAAACTTCTCTCAAAAGTCGAAATAACAAAGTTGACAGAAAAATCTGCCGAATATAGAAAGGCCGCAAATTTTGAAAAATCTTTAATGATTGCAAGAATCTCTTTGCATAATGCTATAGCCATTAAAAATGATTCTCTTATTGCCACATCTTATAATTTGATTGCATTAAATTATTATGAGCTATCAGAAAATGATAAAGCTATTCTTTACTATAATAAAGGCTTAATCTTTGCAAATAAAATTGCTAGTAACAAATTAAAAGATAGAATAAACAATAATCTGGGTAATATATATTGTTTTAATAAAAAACAAATTAATATTGGAATTAATTATTACAAAAAGTCATTAGCCTACAGTGCAAAAAGAGCAGATTCAACAAGTATTATTAGAACTAAACTAAATATTACCTGGGCTTATTTTGACATTGGTAGTTTCAAAGAAGGCTTTCCATATTTAGAATTTATCAATACATATCATTCGAAATTTGGTAATGAGGATACAGTAGTACCATTAAATTTGCTAAATGGAATGTATTTTGGAAATGTTGGTAAAAATGAAAAAGCAAATTCATATTTTTTAATAGCGATTCAATTCGGTAAAAAGGGAAATGATAAAGAAAATTTATCTTATGCGTATCAAGAGTATTCAAAATTTTTATTTAAAAAAGGAGAATATAAAAAAGCATACGAGTATTTAACTCTTTTTAATTCTATTACTGAAGAACTCTATAATCGAGAAAAACTTAAAAAGGCAAATGTTATAGGTAATAATCTTGAATTAGATGAGTACAAAAGAAAAATTGACGCTATTGAATTTGAAAAAAATGTTCAATCACAAAGTTTAAAACAATCAAAAATTATTTTAGCACTCTTTATAATTGGATTAATCATTTTATTACTGCTTTTTTATTCATTATTTAAGAATAATAACTTCAAGAAAAAAATCAATAATGAACTTATTATTGCAAATGAAAAACTACGTATTTCTAAAGAAAAAGCTGAAGAGGCCTCACAATTAAAAACACAATTTGTATCTACAATAAGTCATGAATTAAGAACACCGCTTTATGGAGTAATTGGTATTACAAATATGCTTTTGGATGAGCATAAGGAATTAAAGGGAAGTCCACATTTGAGTTCACTCAAGTTTTCGGCCCGATATTTATTGTCGCTTGTAAATGATATACTTCAAATTAATAAAATTGAAGAAAATAGAATTGTTTTAGAAAATTTAACCTTCAATGTAGCGGATGAAATTAATTCTATAGTAAATTCACTTTCATTTATTGCGCAAAATCATAATAATAAAATTGCCATCACAATTGACCCCAATATTCCTGAATTTCTTATTGGAGATAAATTAAGACTTTCCCAAATATTGATGAATTTGATTAGTAACGCTTTGAAATTTACAAATAATGGAGAAGTTTTAATCTCAGCGAACTTAATAAAAGTAAATAAAAAAGCACATTTCATTGAATTCAAAATCAAGGATAATGGTATCGGAATTGCTTCTGCAGATCAAGATAAAATTTTTGAAAAATTTGTTCAAGTTGGCAAAAAAGATAATGACTATCAAGGAACTGGTTTAGGTTTAGCAATAGTAAAACGATTATTAGAATTATTCAAAAGCGAAATTTCAGTTGAGAGCAAAGTAGGAGAGGGTACAATATTTAAGTTCACAATCGTTTTTGATTATGATCCTAATAGGACGAATGAAATAATCAATAACATTAAAGTTGACCTAAGTTCTAGTCAAATATTTAAGATTTTGGTGGTTGAGGATAATAAGATTAATCAAACCGTCACCAAGAAAATTATTCATAATAATAATTGTAGTTGCACTCTTGTAGATGATGGATTTCAAGCAATCGAAATATTAAATAAGGATACTTTTGATATAATTTTGATGGATATAAATATGCCTTTGATAAATGGCTTTGAAACTACCAGAAAAATTCGTCTTAATGGTATAAATATTCCAATTATTGCTTTGACTGCTTTTGCAAAAGATGAAATAACTGAAGAAGCTATATCTGCAGGTATGAATGATATAATAATAAAACCCTTTGAACCTGCAAAGTTATTTCAAGTAATTAATGACCAAATAAATAAATCAAGAAAAATTAATTTAAGTTAGTTTATTGTTGGTTTTAGATTAATACCAGCGTTTTTTGTTTTGTTTTGAAGCAATAGACTTTCGTGATTTATGAGCGCCACCACTTCGGTTTGAGTTTTTTTGTTGCGTTTTTGGTTCTGAAGTATCTGGACTTCCAGAATGCCAAGGATAAGGATGATCGATTATTGTTTTTACATCAACTTTAATTAATTTTTGAATATCTTTCCAATATTGATGTTCATCTTTACCAC
This sequence comes from Flavobacteriaceae bacterium, assembly GCA_947379965.1. Classification (GTDB taxonomy): domain Bacteria; phylum Bacteroidota; class Bacteroidia; order Flavobacteriales; family Flavobacteriaceae; genus Flavobacterium. The sequence goes on from CANCPC010000033.1 coordinate 3,941, forward strand.
AAAAAGAAATAGCAATTCCTTCATTACCGGCGCGACCAGTTCTACCAATTCGGTGAACGTAAGTTTCTGGGATATTTGGCAAATCAAAATTAATTACAAAAGGCAATTGATCGATATCAATTCCACGAGCGGCAATATCAGTAGCAACTAAGACTCCAACTTCTTTGTTTTTGAATGACTCTAACACTCGTTGTCTCGCATTTTGAGATTTGTCACCATGAATAGCTTCGGCAGCAATATTGTTTTTGCGCAACGCTTTTACTACATTATCGGCCCCATGTTTTGTTCTTGAAAAAACTAAAACATCGGATAAATTTTCGTTTTTAATTAAATGATATAATAAGTTCCGTTTTTCTCCTTTTTCAACAAAATAAACTCTTTGTTCTACACTTTCAGCGGTTGAGGATACAGGCGAAACTTCTACTTTAGATGGATCGGTCAAAAACATTTCGGCTAATTCGCGAATCGCAATCGGCATTGTAGCAGAAAACAATAACGTTTGTCTGTTTTTTGGAGTAAGTTTTACAATTTTTTTTACATCATTTATAAACCCCATATCTAGCATTTGATCAGCTTCATCAAGTACCAAAGTATGTAATTGATTTAAATCTACAAAACCTTGTTTATGCAAATCGAGAAGTCTTCCTGGAGTAGCAACTAAAATATCTACTCCATTTCGAAGCGTTTCTACTTGTGGATTTTGTGAAACTCCTCCAAAAATAGTGAGTTGGGTTAAATTAGTATATTTTCCATAAGTATCAAAACTTTGTCCAATTTGAAGTGCTAATTCACGAGTAGGAGTAACAACCAGTGCCCTAATCTCTTTAGCTTTTTTTGATGAGCCTACAATTCTGTGAAGTTGATGCAGAATTGGAATAGCAAATGCAGCTGTTTTTCCTGTTCCTGTTTGTGCGCAACCTATCAAATCTTTCCCTGATAAAACTAGTGGAATGGATTGTTCCTGAATTGGAGTGGGGCTTATATAACCCTCTTCAAAAACGGCTCTTTGTATACTTTTTGAAAGTGATAAATCTTCGAATAACATATATTTTTTTATTGATTATCATGTAATTTATTTATACAGATAGTTATACAAAGATAGGCTTATTATTTTTGAAGATTTAAAATTTACTTTTAGTATTTAAAATCAGGAGCTATATTTGAGTTTGATTTTATAAAATCGGTGATTAAGTAACCAATAAGTTTTCCTATTAGATGATTATTTTTCTCTTCTCCCAAATCAGGCGCACCCTCGCAAATATGCATGTAAGCAGCATTTTTATTTTTGCCAAAATAAGAAACGAATTGTCTTAATTCTTCAATTGAAAAACCGCTTAAAGTCATAGCACTACTGGCAATATTAGGAATAGCATCAAGATCAATTTCAATTCCATAAAAATCATTTTGAATGAATTCTTTGGCTTGAAAAAGTTCTTGATTAAATTCTTTTTCTTTTCTTATCTTAACACTATCATAGGTATTGTAGCGCACACGATCTTCAATCTTTTTGATAATATCTAACACGCTTTTTGAAGTGTAATTTTCATGTAAGCCAAAAATAAAATACTTTTTCAAAAAACCTTCTTCATAGGCATACGAAAATCCATTTCCGCTGTGACGTCCTTCTAATATTCTAAAATCGGAATGGGCATCAAAATTAATTGCATTTATAGCTTTTCCTTTTGCAAGTGCGGTACCTTTTATATTACCATAAGAATTATTGTGACCTCCACCTATAACTATAGGAGTTTTACCTGATTTTATAATATGAAAGATAATATGAGAAACTTCTTTGTCTATTTTTTCAACAAGTTTACTTAATTTAGATCGATCATTTACATTGTGAAAGTTTAAATTTTCAACCTCTTTCATATCCTCACAAACATCTAACTGCCCTAAAACAAGTAAATCATATCCCTTACAAAAACGATTATGCTGAATATTTGCAATACTACTTATGGCACTATTCCATGCAGATGCTGCGCCAGGTCTACCAAAATTTGCTCTAACCCCAATATCTTCGGGTATGCCAAATAACACATATTTTGCTTCGCAAGTCTTAAGATAAGTGATAGGATCAGTTCCTTTGGGAATAGTATGCATTTTTTCTCCAAATTTTATTTCACCACTTCTGTGATTAGTAACTTTTGCAAGGTCAATGCTTGTAAATGGGATTAGTTTTTCCATAAAATATTTAATAATCAAATATAATATAATTGTAGAGAAAAATTAATTGGGTTAAATAAAAATTATTAAATTTGTTAAAAAAAAATATGGAAAATCAAGAGAACAATTCGAGTTCAAGTTTAAAAGCAATTATTGCAGTATTATCTATACTGTTAGTGGTAAGTTTAGGATACATTTACAAAGTGACAACCGATGTAAAAACGGTACAAACGGAGTTAACAAAAACTGTTTCTGAAAAAGATTCAGTTGTTAAAAACTTAGAAGAGCTTAAAACAACTTATGATGCTGCTATTGCAGAAAACACCTCAATTTCTGAAGAATTGAAAAAAGAAAGAGAAAAAGTAGTTAGTTTAATTGAAGAGGTTAAAAAGTCTAAAGGTGATGTAGCATCTATGACAAAATTCAAAACACAATTCCTTAAATTACAAGGAGATATGAAAGTTTTGATGACTGAAAATGAAGGATTGAAAAAACAAAACACGAAATTAACAACTCAACGTGATAGTACTGTTGTAGTTCTTGGAGAGTCTAAAAAGACTAATGAAGTTTTAGCAGGTCAAAATGATGAACTTTCAAAAACAGTTGAAAAAGGTTCAAAATTAACAGTTTTAGACATGAAAGCTTCAGCTTTTAAAGTGAGAAGCTCTGGAAAACAAATTGAAACTGAAAGGGCAGGAAGAGCAAATATGCTTAAAATTAGTTTTACAATTGCTGAAAACCGCATAGCAAAATCGGGTGACAAATCGTATTATGTTCAAATAATAGATAGTAAAGCTAGTGTTATTGGTGATAAACAAACTGTAAAATTTGGAGAAAAGTCACTTGTTTACAGCTTTATTTCTAATGTGAAATATGAAAATAAAACAGTTCAAGTTTCTCAAGAATTACCAGGTAAAAATTTTGAAAAGGGTACTTATTTTGTAAATGTTTTCGATAAGGATGAGTTAGTTTCTAATACTAGTTTCATTTTGAAATAATAAAATAAAACTTAAAAGAATAAGAGGAAAGTAATTGTTCCTCTTTTTTTTTGTGCAAAAAAAACGCCATCTATTTTGATAGATTCAATAAATTAAATCCAAAAGAACATGGAAATTGATAAAAGGAAAAAAACGTTTTTGTATTATTTTTGATGCTGGTAAACAGTTAATCATTAGAAATTTAGAAATAGTACTTTCTATCACTTAAAGCAATTCCTTGTTTAAACGATTAGCTTTTTTATATAGGAATATTATTCAGAAACCTTTATTTCGAACATTTTATCCCAGTTTTTTCCAGTAACAAAAATGGTTTTAGTTTTAGGATTGTAGGCTATTCCATTTAAAACTTCTGCTTTAGGATATTTAATCAATTTTCTTAAATTTGACATATCTAATATACCTTCAACTGCTCCGTTATTAGGATTTACAATCGCAATGGCGTCTTTTTGCCAAACATTTACATAGAATTTACCATCGATAAATTCTAATTCATTAATTGATTTTATTTTTGAATCAGCAGAATAAACATTGATGTTATCAATCATTTTTTGATTGGTTGGATCCATTTTCCAAATTTTCTCCGTTCCGTCAGATTGGTATATGTATTTCCCGTCATTTGTCATTCCCCAACCTTCAATATCTTTTTCGAAAGTAAATGTTTTTTCTAATTTCAATGTTTTTTCATTATATATGAAACCAGTTTTTTCTTGCCATGTTAATTGGAATATTTTATTATTGATAAATGTAATGCCTTCACCAAAATATTTTGAATCTAAATCGACTTGTTTGAATATCTTTCCTGTTTTATAATCATATTTTCGTAAATAGGATTTGCCATTTTGTCCTGTACTTTCATATAGAGTGTCTTTATGAAATTCAAATCCTTCAGTAAATGAAAGGGTGTCATGAGCGAACGTATTTATAATTGTATATTTCAATAATTTAGGTTGAATATCAGAAACCAATTCTATTCTTGCTGTTGCATCAGAATTTTCACCTCCGAAATATACAATTGCTTTTAGATTTTGATATCCTAGTTTTCGATCTTTGAGAGGAAAAGATAATTTACTAAAACCTTTGGTAGAACCTATTTTTTTATCGTTGACAAAGTAAACAATGCTATCAATTTCTTTAGAATTAGAATTTAATACCCCTAGTTGAACTACATCTTGTGGAAGATATTTTGATTTATAAGTAGAATTGTCGAAAGTAAATAAAGTATTATCCCCTTTTTTTGTACCTCCACAATTAGATAAATTGATTCCTAATAAAATGATAAATAGGAAGTTATAATTTTTCATAAAATAAAATTTTGATGATGCAATATACAACGATATTTTATAGGTGCAAAGCCCTTGCAGAAATATAAAATAGATTGTATATTTGCCCCGGCAAGTCCTACACGACCAGCTCCTGCAAAATCCCCCAGGATGGGAACATAGCAAGGGTACGTGGTTGAGCGGTGCGATGTAGGTCGCTTGCCATTTTTTAATTCATTGCGAGATGCGAAGCAATCTTTTAGTATATTTAATCTTCCTTACGGAGGATTTTTTTATTTTTGGACGAATTTAGATCTTAATTCACAGGCAAAATATGAGTAAAGTAGTTCTAATTACAGGAGGTTCTTCGGGAATAGGGAAGTCTATTGGGGAATTTTTGCATCATAAAGGTTTCATTGTTTATGGAACAAGTAGAAATCCGGAACAGGTTTTGAATTCTGTTTTTCCGTTAGTTGCTTTAGATGTTCGAAATACCGATATGATTATTGCGGCTGTAGCCAAAGTTATTGCCTTATCCGGTCGATTAGATATTGTCATTAATAATGCTGGTGTTGGAATTACAGGTCCTTTGGAAGAAATTCCAGCGAGTGAAATCAAGAATAATTTCGAGACCAATTTTTTCGGCCCCATCGAAGTAATGAAAGCGGTTTTACCACAAATGCGTACACAAAAAGCGGGATTAATAATCAATATTACTTCTATTGCTGCTTATATGGGTTTGCCTTATCGAAGCGTTTATTCGGCTTCAAAAGGTGCCTTAGAACTGATTACCGAAGCGTTGCGAATGGAAGTAAAAACCTTTGGGATTCATATTACGAATGTGGCTCCGGGAGATTTTTCTACGAATATTGCTTCTGGTCGGTTTCATGCGCCATTAATCAAGGATTCGGCTTATGAAATTCCATACGGAAATACGCTGAAAATGATGAACGAACACGTGGATAGCGGAAGTAATCCTAACGAAATGGCGGAAGCTGTTTATAAAATCATCCAAAACCCAAATCCTAAGATTCATTATAAAGTAGGTGTTTTTATGCAGAAATTTTCGATTGTTCTCAAGCGAATTCTTCCTGATAAAGTCTATGAAAAAATGTTAATGAATCATTATAAATTGTAATTTTGCAAAAATTCTGCGTGAGGGATTGAAGTGAAAATCCTTTTACTTTTCTTTAAAAAGTAAAAGATTGTAACGTAAAGCCCGACCCGAAGGGGCACGCCCAAATAATAAACACCCAATTAAACAGATATTTATGAAATTTTTTATTGACACAGCGAATTTAGCTCAGATTAAAGAAGCGCAAGCTCTAGGAGTTTTAGACGGAGTTACGACAAATCCATCTTTGATGGCGAAAGAAGGAATTACTGGAAAAAACAGTATTTTGAAACATTATGTTGACATTTGCAACCTTGTAGATGGTGATGTAAGTGCCGAAGTAAATGCGCTTGACTTTGACGGAATGGTTCGTGAAGGGGAAGAATTAGCTGATTTGCATGAGCAAATTGTGGTTAAATTGCCAATGACCAAAGAAGGTGTTATGGCGGCAAAATATTTTTCGGATAAAGGAATCAAAACGAATGTAACTTTGGTTTTCTCTGCTGGTCAGGCTTTGTTGGCTGCTAAAGCTGGAGCAACTTATGTTTCGCCTTTTATTGGTCGTTTAGACGACGTTTCTACAGATGGATTGGCACTTATTGAAGAAATCCGTTTGATTTATGATAATTACGGTTATGAAACGCAAATTCTTGCTGCTTCGGTTCGTCACACAATGCACATTGTAAACTGTGCTAAAATTGGTGCTGATGTTATGACTGGACCACTTTCGGCTATTTATGGTTTGTTGAAACACCCATTGACAGATATTGGATTAGCTCAGTTTGTTGCTGATTTCGAGAAAGGAAATAAATAGAAATGATTGTTCAGTGTATAAGTGAGCAGTTAAAACATAAAAAAAGTCGCATTTCAGAAATTGAAATGCGACTTTTTTATTGGGCAATTATGAATTAATTAATGACCTCCTCCGATTTCAATTTCGTTTGCGATACCTTGTTTTTTAAGTATTTCGAAAACATACCAGCCATAGAAAGCAATAAAACCAAAACATAAAACAGGTACAAAATAAGAATTATGAATACCAATAATATCCGATAGTTTTCCTTGTAATGGTGGAATAATTCCTCCACCCAAAATCATCATTACCAAAAAGGCTGATCCTTGAGAAGTATATTTTCCTAATCCAGCAATGGCAAGAGAAAAAATAGATGGCCACATAATACTTAAAAATAAACCACCGCTTAGGAAAGCGAATGTTGCAATTATTCCTGTTGTAAACAAACCAATAAGCATTGCAGCCATTCCCATAATTCCGAAAATTAAAAGTGTTCTAGATGGGTGATCTTTTCCTAAAAAGAAACCTGCTATTTGAAAAACGATTACAAAAGCATATGCATATAATGGGGTAATATCTTGACCAGAAATTGCATTAGCTGCTAAAACTATTCCAAAAGCTAGATAAGGAATTGCTATGAGCAATATTTTTTTCATCTGAGAAGAAGGATTAAACACTGAGATAGCGCCTGCCCAACGACCAATCATTAAACTTCCCCAATACATGGACATAAAAGGAGCTAAAGCAGCACCAGTAAAAGCACCAAAATCAGGTGTTTTTAATAGTTCACCTAAATTACTTCCGATGGTTACTTCAACACCAACATAGGTAAAAAGAGCTAACATACCCAAAACTAATTGTGGGTATTTCATGGCTCCCCAACCTTCTGGATTTTTTTGAGCTGATTTATTAGCATATAATAAACCAATAACAATAACTACTAGAGTAGTAAAAGACAATCCTAAGCCTAAGTAATCTTTTCCTTTATTAGTGATAAATTGCTCAATAAATGCTGGGTTTTCATAACGTGAGAAAATATAGGCAAATATTCCAATCAATATAATTGTAATAATAATTAAGGTTGATTGTGCTTTACTTGCTGACTCAAAAGTAGAATCACTTTTTCCTGCAGGTAATTTTTTTGAAAAATAAAATAAAGCTGCTGCTAATAAAAATAAACCTCCAACACATAGATAAAGAATTCTCATAGAATCTAAAGATTCTTGTTTTTTTGCAAATTCTGTGATATCTACTCCGGTTACTACACCAAATAAAGCAAATGAAACAACTATAGGGCCTATTGTTGTTCCTAGTGAATTGATTCCACCGGCAAGGTTCAACCTACTGGAAGCTGAATGGGGCTCGCCAAGAGAAGCTGCAAATGGCTGAGCGGATGTTTGTTGTAAAGAAAAACCCAATGCAACTACAAATAGTGCAGCAAGTATTAAAGAATAACTCCCTTGAGAAACTGCAAAAATCATAAAAACAGCACCAAAAGTACTTATAATTAATCCGTTTATAATTCCTTTTTTAAACCCCCAATCGTTTAGAATGTCTTTTTTTAATGAGCTACTCAAAATAAATAAAAATAAAGCTCCTATATAATAGGCACCATAAAAAGCAAAATCAATAAGTTGACTTTGAAATTGGTCTAAGCCAAATTTAGCTTTACAAAATGGGATAAAAACACCGTTTGATGCTCCTATAAATCCCCAAAAGAAAAATACCGTAATTAGGGTAGAAAGTGCCGAATTATTGGATTTAGTTTGGTCTGAATTCATAATAAAAATTGATTTTGTTGGTTTTTTTTTATTGATTTTATAAATATGATATGTAGTAAATGTATAGTGAATGTCAATTAAAAAAAAATTATTTATATTAAAATTTATCATAATTATAATAAATGCGTCAAATTGAAGCGATGACTGATTTTTTCTCATAAAACCATTCCTTTTTATGTATTTTTTTTGCCTAATTATTTAGATAATTTTAAATCAAATTACACTTTAAAATCTATCAATTGATGTGTTAAAAATGTGTTTTTTTTTTGTAATTTTGCAAAAAATAATAAAATGATTCATGTTATCAATAAATAATTTATCAGTTCAGTTTGGCAAAAGAATTTTGTTCGACGAAGTAAATACCGTTTTTACAAATGGTAATATTTACGGCGTTATTGGCGCAAACGGTGCTGGGAAATCAACATTTCTAAAGATTATTGCTGGAGAAATGGATCCTACTTCGGGACATGTTCACTTGGAACCAGGGAAACGTATGTCGGTTTTAAATCAAAATCATAATATGTTTGACGAATTTACAGTTCTTGAAACCGTAATAATGGGAAACAAGACTCTGTATGATGTAAAAACTGAAATGGATGCTCTTTATCTAGATTATTCTGATGAAAATGCAGATAGAATTGGGGAGTTGCAAGTTCGATTTGAAGAAATGAATGGCTGGAATGCGGATTCAGATGCCGCTTCGATGTTGTCGAATCTTGGAATTAGCGAAGAGAACCACTACACGTTGATGAGTGATTTGGAAGGAAAAATTAAAGTTCGAGTGCTTTTGGCGCAAGCCCTTTTTGGAAATCCTGACTTACTTATTATGGATGAGCCTACGAACGACTTGGATTTTGAAACCATTGCTTGGTTAGAGAATTTCTTAGCTAATTATGAAAATACCGTAATTGTAGTTTCTCACGACCGTCACTTTTTAGATGCGGTTTGTACACATATTTCGGATATTGATTTTAGTAAAATAAATCATTATTCCGGAAATTATACTTTCTGGTATGAATCTAGTCAGTTAGCTGCAAAACAACGTGCGCAACAAAACAAAAAAGCAGAAGAAAAGAAACAGGAATTAGAAGAATTTATTCGTCGTTTTAGTGCGAATGTAGCCAAATCAAAGCAAGCTACTTCTCGTAAAAAAATGATTTCTAAATTGAATATTTCCGAAATTAAACCATCTAGTCGTCGTTATCCTGCTATTATTTTTGACCAAGAACGTGAGGCTGGTGATCAGATTTTAAATGTTCAAAATTTGAGCGCTTCTTTAGACGGTGAACTTTTGTTTAAAAATGTTGATTTGAATATGGCCAAAGGCGATAAAATTGTACTATTTTCGAAAGATTCTCGTGCTACAACCGTTTTCTATGAAATCCTTAACGGAAATCAAAAAGCAGATTCAGGGACTTTTGATTGGGGAGTTACTACCAATCAAGCGTATTTACCTGGTGACAATCACTCGTTTTTCGAAAGTGATTACTCCTTGGTGGATTGGTTGCGTCAATGGGTAAAAACTGAAGAAGAGCGTGATGAAGTCAATATCCGTAGCTTCTTGGGAAAAATGATTTTCTCAGGCGAAGAAGCTTTGAAAACCTGTCGTGTTTTATCAGGAGGTGAAAAAGTGCGTTGTATGTTATCCAGAATGATGATGGAAAGAGCAAATGTATTGATGCTTGACGAGCCAACAAATCACTTGGATTTAGAGTCGATTACAGCTTTCAATAACTCACTAAAAAACTATAAAGGATCTGTAATTTTCACAACTCACGATCATGAGTTTGCTCAAACAGTGGGTAATAGGATAGTTGAGTTAACACCAAATGGCGCTATTGATCGCTATATGACTTTTGATGAATATCTTGATAATGAAGGTGTTCGAGAAATAAGAACAAAAATGTATTCTTAAAAAAAAATATAATCGGTTATTAAAAATTCCTGCTTTTCAAAGTGGGAATTTTTTTTGTAAAATCATTAATATAAATGCAAATTCGTATTTTCAAAAAATAGTTTATCTTTACATCCCAAACAACACTTTATTATGAGTCAAAAAGTATTGCTTACTTCAAAGGAAGTCAATATCATTCTGCATCGTTTGGCCTGTCAGTTAATCGAAAAACATCTTGATTTTTCGAATACTATTTTGGTCGGAATTCAGCCTCGTGGTACTTTCTTGGCAGAGCGATTAAAGGATTTGTTAGAAAAAGAGTATAGTATTTCTAAAATTACTTTAGGATATTTAGACATTACTTTCTTTAGAGATGATTTTCGAAGAACCAATAAACCTTTAGAGGCTAATAAAACCCAAATGGAAGTAATTGTCGAAAACAAAAAAGTCGTTTTTATTGACGATGTTTTGTATACGGGACGAAGTATTCGATCTGCATTAACAGCGATACAATCCTTCGGAAGGCCCTCAGAAATAGAATTATTAGTTCTTATTGATCGTCGTTTTAGCCGACATTTGCCTATTCAACCTGATTATCGAGGTAGACAGGTAGATGCTATAAACGATGAAAAAGTATTGGTTTGTTGGAAAGAACAAGACGGCGAAGACGCCGTTTATTTAATTAATAAATAAGTAGTAAAATGAGCGAGCTAAGTGTAAATCATTTATTAGGTATAAAGTATATCAACAAGAAAGATATTGACCTTATTTTTGAAACTGCCGACCATTTTAAAGAAGTTATTAATCGTCCCATAAAAAAAGTACCATCTCTTCGGGATATAACAATTGCTAATATTTTTTTTGAAAATAGTACAAGAACTAAACTTTCTTTTGAATTAGCTCAAAAACGTTTGTCAGCTGACGTGATTAGTTTTTCGGCAGCACAATCTTCGGTGAAAAAAGGGGAAACTCTGATTGATACCGTAAATAATATCCTTTCGATGAAAGTAGATATGGTTGTCATGCGACATTCGAATCCTGGAGCGGCTCATTTCTTATCGCAAAATGTTAAAGCAAGTATTGTAAATGCTGGTGATGGAGCACACGAACATCCAACACAAGCGTTATTAGATTGTTATTCGATAAGAGAAAAATTAGGTGATGTAGGCGGTAAAAAAGTAGTTATTGTTGGTGATATTTTGCACTCAAGAGTAGCACTTTCAAATATTTATGCTCTACAAATGCAAGGTGCTGAAGTTAAAGTTTGTGGGCCAAAAACATTAATTCCTCGCTATATAGAATCACTTGGAGTAAAGGTGGAAAATAACTTACGTAAAGCTCTAGAATGGTGTGATGTAGCTAATATGTTGCGTGTTCAAAATGAGCGAATGGATGTTAACTTTTTTCCTTCGACAAGAGAATATGCTCAACAATATGGATTGGATAAAACTTTGCTAGATTCGTTGAATAAAGAGATTATAATCATGCACCCAGGTCCAATAAATCGCGGGGTAGAAATTACATCAGATGTTGCTGATTCTAGTCAATCAGTGATATTAAACCAAGTGGAAAATGGAGTTGCAATTAGAATGGCGGTTATTTATTTATTAGCTTCAAAAATTCAATAGATTTTCAAATTAAAATGTTATATTGAAATAAAATAGTTCGATGAAAGTAGATCAAAAAGGACATACAATATGTATTAAAGATACTCAAGGAGATTTAGATTCCTTCTTGGTAAAAGTAACAAATGAGTATAAAACTTTTGAAAAACACAATATTATTATTGATCTTAGAGCCTACAATAACCTTGCGTTGACTGCTATTAATAGTTTTTTACCTCTTTCAAAAATTCATAAAAAAGCAAAAAAATCATTTGTTATCGCAACATCAGATTTAGACCATAATGCGGTTTCAGATAAATTGGCTGTTGTTCGATCTATCATCGAAGCTCATGATATTATAGAAATGGAAGAAATCGAACGCGATTTGGGGTTTTAAAAAAGGGTAATTGTTGATTCGTTTCATTGTTTAACCGAATGTAGTAGCACAACTTTACGATTAACCAAATAACCGATTAACCAAATAAACTTTAAATTTGAACCATATAAAAGGGGTAATTATTGATTCGTTTAAATGTTTAACCGTATGTAATAGCACAACTTTGCAATTAACCAAAGAACCGATTAACCGAATAAACTTTAAAATTGAATCTAACTATCCTTGGCTGTTATGCCGCAACACCACGAACTTTTACCAATCCAACTTCGCAGGTTTTAGAAATCAGGAATAGACTGTTTCTAATCGATTGTGGGGAAGGCACGCAAGTGCAGTTGCGTAAAAACAAGATTCGGTTTTCGAAAATTAATCATATTTTTATTTCGCATTTGCACGGGGATCATTTTTTTGGTCTGGTAGGTTTGGTTTCTACATTTGCTTTATTAAATAGAACTACCGATTTGCATATTTATGGTCCAAAAGGAATCAAGGAAATCATCAATCTTCAATTGCGATTATCGAATTCTTGGACTAATTACGGTTTGTTTTTTCATGAATTAGAATCGAAAGAAAGTGAAATTGTTTTTGAAGACGAGAAAGTAATCGTTAGTACAATTCCTTTAAAACATAGAGTTTACACCAATGGGTTTCTGTTTCAAGAAAAAATTAGAGATCGAAAATTAGATTTGAATGCCGTTCAAAACTACGAAATTGAAAAATGTTATTATCAGAATATCAAGAACGGAAAAGACATTGTCTTAGAAGACGGTCGCGTAGTTGAAAATGCAAAATTAACTTTTGATCCAGTACCGCCGATGCGTTTTGCTTTTTGTTCCGATACAACTTATGACGAAAGTGTTATACCGATTATAAATGAAGTAGATGTATTGTATCATGAAGCAACTTTTCTTGAATCAGAAGAAGCATTGGCATTAAAAACAATGCATTCAACAGCAAAACAAGCGGCATTAATCGCTTTAAAATCAAATGCAAAACAATTGGTTTTAGGTCATTATTCTACTCGATACGAAAATATAGAACTATTTAGAGAACAAGCCGAAACCATTTTTCCGAATGTTCTTTTGGCGGATGATGGAAAATCATTTGAATTTTAATCATAATCTTTATGTTTTAATTCAAAGTTTACAAAGAAATAATATAATATAGCCATTTTTCTTCTCTCGTTGTAAGCGTTTCAAAGCTTGATAGAGAAATATAATCGAGACATTCTCAGCCTGACAAATAGCAAGAATAATACAATTACTCGTAAACTCTATTTTGATGATGAGTTTGATTATTTTTGCATCAAAAGAAATAAAAATGAAAGAATTAGGAAATTATAGAAAATCATATGAAAAAAGCGAACTTTTGGAAAACAATATTCCAGAAGATCCAATCAATTTATTCAATAAATGGTTTCATGAAGTAGAAGATTTTGGAGGTATAGAAGAAGTAAATGCGATGACCGTTTCTACTTTTGGCTTGGATGGTTTTCCTAAATCGCGTGTGTTGCTTTTGAAACAATATACCTATGAAGGTTTTATTTTTTATACGAATTACAATTCCGAAAAGGGGAGGGCTATTGCCAATAATCCTAATATTTGTCTTTCTTTTTTCTGGCACTCTATGGAGCGTCAGGTGATTATAAAAGGAATTGCGGAGAAAACATCGGAGAATATCTCTGATGGTTATTTCGAATCTAGACCAATAGGAAGCAAATTAGGCGCAATTGTTTCTAACCAAAGTGAGGCAATTTCATCGCGAAATGTTTTGGAAGAAAGATTAAAACAATTAGAAAAAGATTTCGAAGGAAAAGAAATTCCGCGACCTACTTTTTGGGGTGGCTTTTTAATCCGTCCCATAGAAGTTGAATTTTGGCAAGGTCGTCCTAATCGTTTGCATGATAGAATTAGGTATCAATTGAAAGAAGATTATTCATGGAAAATTGAAAGGCTCTCACCTTAAAAATGATTTTTTATCCATTTTCTTTCTATGATTAATCAATTAAAAAATTTTATATTTTGCAAGAAAATTATATAGTATTTTATATTATATGTGTATTTTATCGATTATATTTGCTTTTTAACTGATTTATATATTATATTTGATCTAAGAAATAAAAAAAAACAATTAAGAAATTTAAATAGTTTGCCCCACAATCTACCCTAAAACTTAAAAGGCTTTATTTTTGTTTCTTGTTCTTAATTATAATTAATTTAAGAAGTTTGCCCCACAATCTACTTAAACTTTGCCTAACTAATGCCTATTGTAATTAAGATTTTTTGTTTAGTAATTAGTAGAAAAACCATCAAGTTTACTTGATGGTTTTTTTATGAATCAATTTTATTATCAATGAATATAATAATAAATTGATAATAGGATTGGATTCCTAATTTTAATATTAAATTTGCAAAATCATATATTTTTATATAAAATTAAAGTTGGCTCAATATGAAAATTAAGAATCGTCTAACCTTGATGAGTTTTTTACAGTTTTTTGTTTTGGGAGCATGGTTAATTACACTCGGAAATTATTGGTTTTCAACAAAACAATGGAGTGGCGTCGAATTTGGAGCTGTATTTTCAACCTTAGGAATTTCATCTATATTAATGCCTGCAGTAATAGGAATAATTGCAGATCGCTGGGTAACTGCCGAAAAATTATACGGAATTTTACATATTTTAGGAGGCTTGGCACTTTGTTATCTTCCGCAGGTGGATAATCCTACCACATTTTATTGGGTTATTTTTGGAGCAATGCTTTGTTATATGCCTTCTATTTCTTTGTCGAATTCAGTGGCTTTTACGATCCTAAAGAATAACGATTATGAAGTTATTAAAGTTTTTCCGCCTATTCGTGTTTGGGGAACTATTGGTTTTATTGCCGCAATGTGGATCACGAATTTATCAGGAAACAAAGCTTCGGCGAATATGTTTTATATTGCTGCAATTGCTGCTTTCATCTTAGGTATTTACTCTTTTGCATTACCAAAATGTCCGCCGCAAAAGCAAATCGATGGCGATGCTTCTTTTGCCAAAAAGTTAGGTTTGAATGCCTTTAAATTATTTGGTACTTACAAAATGGCGTTGTTCTTTATATTCTCCATGTTTCTTGGTGGTGCTTTGCAATTAACGAATATGTATGGAGATACCTATCTTTCGGAGTTTGCCAAAGTTCCTCAATATGCCGATTCTTTCGTTGTGAAATATTCTACTATAATCATGTCGATTTCGCAAATATCAGAAACGCTGTTTATCTTGGCGATACCATTTTTCATGAAACGATTTGGAATTAAACAAGTGATGTTAATATCTTTGTTAGCTTGGGTTTTACGTTTTGCATGGTTTGCATATGGCAATCCTGCTGATGGTTTATGGATGATTATAATGTCTTGCATTGTTTATGGCATGGCGTTCGATTTCTTTAATATTTCGGGTTCGTTGTTTATCGAAACTTCTACCGATAATACCATGCGTTCAAGTGCTCAAGGCTTGTTTATGATGATGTCGAATGGTTTTGGAGCTTTCTTTGGCGGAATCATAAGTGGACATGTTATTGACACCTTTTTTACCCACGATGGAGTAAGGGATTGGCACACTATCTGGCTTTCTTTTGCGGGTTATGCTTTAGTAGTTGCGATTGCTTTTGCTATTTTGTTTAAGCATAAACACAATCCTAACGAATTGGAGAAAGTGGTTGGATAAAAACCTATTTATATTTTAAACCCGACAAGTTTTAAAGCTTGTCGGGTTTTTTAGTTTTAGATTTTATAGTAAATAGAAATTTCGGTTTATTTATAATATACCACCCGAAAGGATACGGTCGGCAGCGGGGCAGTTGGAGTTTTATTCAACATGATAGCAATCTACTGAATTTGTATAAATCATTAGTACCGAAAGTAATTTCTCTTTGAAAGAAAGTTGTGATTCATTTTGTTTTGCAAATTTAATGTTCAAAATTGCCATTCCAATTGTTTTTCCAAATGCAATAATGGTTAGAAATCGATATATGATGAACGTTAGAAAAACATTAATAACCATTAAACCTGAGGGGTTTACGAATTTTGTTGGATTCCATAGTTTGGGAAAATAACGAAAAAGGATAGTTTGAGTTATGATTACTAAAAAAGCATCGATAATCCCTGCATAATTTTTTCTTAAAGCTCCAGACTTTTTTAGTTTATAACTTTCGATTTCAAATTCTTCTGATTCATTCATTTATTTTGTTTCAATTGTATTTATTGTTTGAATTGTAGCGTCATATTGCAAAGGTGATTTTTATATAATATCTAAAATCAAATTTAGATTTATTTTCATTCAAAAACTTATATAAATTGTATTTAATTTTTTACAAAATGTCTAATTTTTAATATGTTTTTTTTTTTAAACTTTGCTAAACTTATAAAAACTACCAAACGTTCTAATTAGCCCCTATTGCAGTGGAAATCCCACGCTTTTGGGCGTGGATTACAACGAAAAGCGGGAGTAATGGTGATAAAAACACAAAAACGTTCTACTCCTAAAAATCAATCGATTATCTGTTTGAAAATATTTTGCGGATAAATAAAAAAGAATTACTTTTGCACACCTTTTGGTGAATAAGAGTTTCCTTTAGGTATAAACAAATCAATTCAACAACTTCTGTTGTTTTCTAGCACTTTAAGAAACTCGAGAGAATACAGAATACAAATTTTTAATCAGCATGTCTGAACAATTAAAATCACAAGAAGAGTTTTTAGCAAATTTTAACTGGCACAATTTCGAAGAAGGTATTGATGCTGTTGATGAGAAAAACTTACAAGAATTCGAAGACTTAGTTTCAAAAACTTTCATCGCTACCGATCAAGAAGAAGTAGTAGAAGGGGTAGTTGTTCGTATTACAGATAGAGACGTTATCGTTGACATCAACGCAAAATCGGAAGGTGTTATTTCATTAAACGAATTCCGTTACAATCCAGCATTAAAAGTAGGTGACAAAGTAGAAGTATTGATTGACATCCGTGAGGATAAAACAGGTCAATTAGTATTATCTCACAGAAAAGCACGTACTATCAAATCATGGGATAGAGTTATTTCGGCTAACGAAACAGGAGAAATCGTTAATGGTTTTGTAAAATGCAGAACTAAAGGGGGTATGATCGTTGACGTTTTCGGAATCGAAGCTTTCTTACCAGGTTCTCAAATTGATGTTAAACCAATTAGAGATTACGATGTATATGTAAACAAAATGATGGAGTTCAAAGTGGTAAAAATTAACCACGAATTCAAAAACGTTGTTGTTTCTCACAAAGCGCTTATCGAAGCGGATATTGAAGTACAGAAAAAAGAGATCATCGGAAAATTACAAAAAGGTCAAGTATTAGAAGGTGTTGTTAAAAACATTACTTCTTACGGTGTCTTTATTGATTTAGGTGGTGTTGATGGATTAATCCACATTACGGATCTGTCTTGGTCTAGAATCAACCATCCATCTGAAGTTCTTGAATTAGATCAAGTTCTTAACGTGGTAATCCTTGATTTTGATGACGAGAAAACAAGAATCCAATTAGGATTGAAACAATTAAACGCTCACCCATGGGATGCATTAAATGCGGAACTTAAAATTGGTGATAAAGTAAAAGGTAAAGTAGTTGTAATAGCTGATTACGGTGCTTTCATCGAAGTTGCTGAAGGTGTTGAAGGTTTGATCCACGTTTCTGAAATGTCATGGTCTACTCATTTACGTTCTGCTCAAGATTTCGTAAAAGTAGGTGATGTTGTTGAAGCTGTTATCTTAACATTAGATAGAGATGACCGTAAAATGTCATTAGGTATCAAACAATTAACTCAAGATCCTTGGACAGATATAACTGCTAAATACCCAGTAGGTTCTAAACATACAGGTATCGTTAGAAACTTTACAAACTTTGGAATTTTCGTAGAATTGGAAGAAGGTATCGACGGATTGATTTATATCTCTGACCTTTCTTGGACTAAGAAAATTAAACATCCTTCTGAATTTGTAAATGTTGGTGAAAAATTAGAAGTAGTTGTACTAGAATTAGATGTTGATGGACGTAAATTATCTTTAGGTCATAAACAAACTACTGCTAATCCTTGGGATCAATATGAAGATTCTTTCGCAGTTGGAACTATCCACACAGGTGAAATTTCTGAAATCGTAGACAAAGGAGCTACTGTAGAATTTGGTGATGATATCGTTGCTTTCATTCCTACACGTCACCTTGAAAAAGAAGACGGTAAGAAATTGAAAAAAGGAGAATCTGCTGATTTCAAAGTAATCGAATTTAACAAAGAATTCAAAAGAGTAGTTGCTTCACATACTGCTATCTTCCGTGAAGAAGAAGAGAAAGTAGTGAAAGCAGTTCAAGAAGCTGTTTCTAATAATACAAATGCTCCAGCTGCAACTCTTGGTGATGCAAATGACGTTCTTGCAGGTCTTAAAGCAAAAATGGAAAAAAGTGAAAAAAAGAAATAGTTTAAATTACTAATTTTTTGATTATAGAAAGCTCCGCAATTTTTGCGGAGTTTTTTTTTGTTATTGATAGGGCTTGTTTTTATATTTTTGTTGAAATTAAGTAAAATATGCAAGCTATAAAACAAACAATAGATGTTGAAAATCATACGTTTAACGTTGTGCTTCCAAAAGATTTTACAGCAAAACGTGTTGAAGTTATTATTTTGCCTTGCAATCCTGAAGATAAGATTTTTCAATGGCAACAAATGGAATCGGCTCGTCGCTATGACGAATATCCACAGAACCCAGAAATTGCATTATTGAATGAGGATATTATGAAGAAGTTGGATAGTTTGTAAATAACTACAATATTATTTATCTGCCGCTCGTCTATGAGGATATTAAGGAAAAAACGATTTTTATAATTCAAAACAAAAAGGACTTGGTCAAGAATTTGTAAATATTGTAAAAAAGAAGTTCGAGACTATTTTAAATAATCCGCTGCTTTTTGAAATTAAATATAAAAATACCAGAATTGCATTAATTGAGCGATTTTCTTTTGGAATTCATTTTGAAATTCAAGAAAATATAAATACGATTGGTGTAAAGTCAGTTTTTCATACAGCTAGAAATTCGGAAATTTGGTATAAAAGATAATCCATAAAAAAAACTCCAAATTCTGAATAGAATTTGGAGTTTTACATTTTATAGTATTCGAAATGGCATTCAACTTAAATGATCTTAAATGCCTTATTTGGTTAAATAAATTACCTCAAACTTGCACCCAATTCTGTTTCAAAATTCTTTTGCAGTTTGCTCATAATTTTATCAATTTGAACTTCGGTTAAGGTTTTAGAAGTATCCTGAATAGTAAAACTTACTGCATATGATTTCTTTCCTAAAGGAAGATTTTTACCTTGGTAAACATCAAACAGATTAACATCTTTCAATAAATCTTTTTCTGTTTTTCTAGCAATCGAATAAATAGAATCGAAGGTTACATTGTCATCTAATAACAAAGATAAATCTCTACGAACTTCTGGATATTTTGGAATTTCGGTGAATTTGATTTTATTCGAAAGTAATTTCAAAATCAAAGACCAATTAAAATCGGCGAACATAACTTCTTGCTTTATGTCAAAATGTTTTAAAACGACTTTTTTTACAACACCATATTCTACAATAATATCATTGCCAAAACCTATCGCAATTCCTTCCGAAAACACGTCTGAAGTCATTGGAAGATTTTGTGTTTTTTGAATTCCTAATCTAGCTAGAATTCCATTTATATACCCTTTGAATAAAAAGAAATCCGAAGGTTTTTGAGTATTTGTCCAGCTTTCTTGGTTTCTGTTTCCTGTAATAAACATTGTCAAATGTTTATTTTCTTCGTAACCTGAAGGAAGTTTGTGATAGCTTTTTCCAAATTCGAAAAATTTTAAATCAGCATTTCTACGATTAATGTTATACGATATCGCTTCTAATCCTGAAAATAATAAAGATTGTCTCATCGCTGACAAATCATTACTTAATGGATTTAATATCATTACGTTACGTTCTTCTTTTAGATTTTCGGATAATTGAACATAAGAAGGAGTAGTCAATGAATTCGCCATCATTTCGTTAAATCCTTGAGAATTTAATTGGGAAGCGATTATGTTTTGAACTTTATAATCTTCTGTTCTTGGAGCAATAGAAATCGTAGCATTGAGTTTTTCTGAAAATTTAATATTGTTATAACCATATACACGAAGAATCTCTTCGATAACATCAATTTCTCTTTGCACATCTACTCGATAGGCAGGTATTACTAATCCTAATCCAGCATCTGAAACACTATTTACTTTGATTTCTAAAGAAGCTAAAATATTTTTTATGATTTCCTTTGGTAGCTCTTGACCAATAATTTTCTTTACATTATTAAAATTCAATACCACCGGAAAATCTTCAATTTTCTTTGGATAAATATCAATAATATCCGAAGTAATTTCACCTCCAGCAACTTCTTGAATTAATAAAGCAGCACGCTTCAAAGCATAAGTTGTTATATTTGGATCAATTCCTCTTTCAAATCGGAATGATGCATCTGTATTTAATTGATGTCTTTTGGCACTTTTTCTAATACTTACAGGATTAAAATAGGCGCTTTCAAGGAAAATTGAAGTTGTTGTTTCTGATACTCCAGATTCTTTTCCTCCAAAAACTCCTGCAATACATAATGGTCCATTCTCATCACATATCATTAAATCTTCCTCGTGTAATGTTCTTTCAATTTCATCAAGCGTAGTAAATTTAGTTCCTGAAGGAAGTGTTTTTACAATTATTTTACCTTTTATTTTTTCAGCATCAAAAGCGTGAAGCGGTTGGCCTAATTCATGTAAAACATAATTAGTTACATCAACAATATTATTTTTTGGATTTAATCCAATAGATTTTAAACGGTTTTGTAACCAATCAGGGGATGGTTTTATAGTGATTCCAGAAATCGTAACACCGCAATATCTTGGTGCTAATAGACTTTTTTCAACATTGACATCAATTTTTAATGATCTTTTATCAACTCTAAAATTGCTTACCGAAGGCGTAATCAATTCAACATTAACACCTGTTTGAATTAATCCAGCTCTTAAATCTCTAGCTGTTCCAAAGTGACTCATTGCATCGGCACGATTTGGAGTTAATCCAATTTCGAAAACTTCATCATTTTCAATCTTAAATACACTAGCAGCAGATGTTCCTGCAGCTATAGCATTGTCAAGAATCATGATTCCTTCATGGCTTTCGCCAAGGCCTAATTCATCTTCAGCGCAAATCATTCCGTGGCTTTCTTGACCGCGAATTTTTCCTTTTTTAATTTGAAAAGAAACTCCCTCTTTGTCATATAAAGTAGTTCCGATGGTGGCAACAGGTACTTTTTGACCTGCAGCGACATTGGCTGCGCCGCAAACAATCTGAACAGGAACACCGTCACCTAAATCTACGGTGGTTATTTTCAGTCTATCGGCGTCAGGATGTTGAAGGCAAGTAAGTACATGGCCAACAACAATGCCTTCTAATCCGCCTTTTACCGATTGATATTTTTCGACAACTTCTACTTCAAGACCTAAATCTGTCAATAAAGCCGCTGTTTCTTCGGATTTCCAGTCTATTTTAATGAATTGTTTTAACCAATTATAGGATATTTTCATCTGTAAATTATAATAAGATTACTTCGTAAGTACGAGCTTCGGTCTCAGTTGCAAATATAAGGATTGCAGTTTGGAGAATAAAACAATTCATTTGGTTTTTTATCTAAGAATAGTGTTTTATTTCGCTATTGATATCTAGTACACATTTTAACACAATTTATAAAAAAATGAAAATGTCTAATGTTTTATTAAATGATTAGTGTTATTTCAATGATTTATTTGAGACTGTTTTTTTGATTTTATTTACTACCATCTGAACAATTTTTTTGTAAAAAATTGTTTTAAGTCCACCTAAACAATAATTGTATGGAA
>CANCPC010000034.1 GCA_947379965.1 Flavobacteriaceae bacterium
TCTCTTTTTTCGGCCGCTTTTTCTTGGGCAGTTTTAAGAGGTTCTTTTTTTACTGTTTTCTTTGCGTCTTGACTTTTTGCCATGAGGTGTATTTTTTAAAGATTAGTTTTCTGTTTTTTAATTAAAGTAAATATAGCGAGAATTTTAGAAAAAATGGGTATCAAAAGCAATTTCGATTCATATTTTATTTGGATTTATCCAACGCCTAAAAAAATCCTCAACTACTTTTGTTATAGAGGATTGAATAATATTAATTATAAATGGTTTACTTCTTTTTCAAAAACAAAATTAAACCCAACACACAAACTAATAAAACAGAAAGTGCTGCCAAAACCATAGTAAAATCACGGATGTTTTTTCCTGCCCAATCCATGAATAAAAATTTATGAAGAAAGGCAAATGAATAGCCTTCTAATCGGTTTGAATTGGTAATAACTGCCGCTAATCTCGAAGTCGAAGTTTCGATGAAATAGGTTGTTTTTTCGGGGGTATCGTAAGCTAATTTTATAACTGGTAAACGCTTGTTGGCAAAACCATATTCTCTACTCTCAAACTCAGTCAAAACTTTGGTTTTCAATAATTTGGCATCTTCTAACGCTGAATCGCTTTCTGATTCGCCACCTACTTCGCAACAAGAAGCTTTTGGAGTATCGCCACTAAAGTAGAAGGACAAGAATTGGGCATATTCAAAATCTAGTTTCGGATATACTTTATTTGTTATGGCATTAACATAAACTATTTCCGATTTTGGGCTTTTCTTTTTGCCCCACTTTTCTTGAACTTCAGGATTTTTATCTTTTACAATCAACTGGCAACGGTAATACACGCTATCATTAAATCGAATTAAATTCATGTTTTCTAATCGATTCCAATCGGTTAAAACGCTTTGTGTTGCAATTTTTATTTCGTCACTTTTTAAAGTTGGTTCATATATCATTTTCGACAAAGTGTACGGTTTCCACTTTGTAGTAGCATGATAAGCGCCACTAAAACCAAAAGTTATTGTGAAAATTGAAACCCAAATTCCTATTTGTCGATGGTATCTTCGCAAGCCTTTTTTCGGTGCTAAACTATCCGTTTTCTTGAATTGTTTCCATAAAAAACCATAAATTAAAATCCCACTTAAAGCAGAAAACAGAATTATCGAAAGGAAGAATAGCATAAAAATAATCCTCAAACTATTGTTACTGATGGCGTCTACGAAAGACCAATTATGAAATGTATCGAAAAACCAGATAAAAACTTGTCTCGATATGGGGTTGAAAGTCGCTAGTTTACTTGATGAAGTTTCTACATAAATTTGCATTTCATCTGGACGGTCAAATGTGAGTTTGTAAACCGGTAAATAGCGGTTTACATATTTGTATTGCGAAGTAAATTCAGTTAAAAGAGTGCTGTTTTTTACGCCACTTTTTTGGTCATCCAAAAAATAACGAGAAAGCCATTCGGCATATTTTTGGTCTCCGTTTGCCAATGGTTTTGCGTCAAGGGTATTAAAGTAATTGAATTCGCCTTTTACGGTTTTTACTTGGTAAAAATTGGCGTTGTTGAAAGTAACAATTCTGAAATTTTTGAATTCAGAAATTCCGTTTTTTTGCAATACTTCTTGAATCGAAAAATGCAGTTGGCTTTTATCAATTGGTGTTGTAGCTAATTTTTCATTGGCTATTTCTGGCTTGAAAAAATGCGCCATAAACGGATGCATTAAACCCGAAAGACACCATAAAATGACCGGAATAATGGTAATAATTCCTAATTTACGGTGCCATTTGTACATGTTTTGTTTAATTTTCTTAACTAGTTTAGAATCTTTCTTTTTGGCTTTTGAGTTCCCGTTTTCTTGTTCCATAATTATTTATTTTTTCAATGAAAGATTGTATTGTAATCCAAGCAGAAATGTTCTTGGAGCTGCCGCTGTGTAGGTAGGAGCCGAAGTGCTTAAATTCCCTCTCGTTACATTATAGGCATAAAGTTTGTCGGTCAAATTGTTTATAGTACCATAAAACTCAATGCTTTTATATTTGTATCCAATTTTGAAATTAAATAGATCATAGCCTTGATATTTCACGGTATTAATTTGGTCTTGATAATAGCTTCCTACGGTTTGCCATTCTACAGAACTTCTAAAGTTGGGTAACCATTTTGGATAATAACTCACTTCTGAATTTCCTGTCCATTTAGGCGCAGAAGGCATTTCGAATCCATTTAGGTTTTTAATTGGATCTGTTGGTTTTGTAGAAAGAACAAAATCAATATACTTATGTTGCGCTGTTGTTCCGCCTATTCTAATTGCCCATTCTTGGGATGGTTTGTAGTTAATTCCCAACTCAATTCCTTTGTGTCTTGTTTCTCCTGCTGATTGATAATCGGTAGAATTATCAGGCTGTTTGATGCTTAATAATTCGTTTTTCCCATCCATATAATACAAGGAATAGTCCATGTATAATTTGTTTTTCAAAACAGAAATCCATCCACCAACTTCATAGTTTTCGAAAGTGGCAGGTGCTAAGTTATAGTAAAATTGAGCAGGAACGCCAGTTGTTCCGCCTGTTCCAGGTTTCACCAAGAAAACTGAAGTGATTCCTGGAGGCGCAAATCCTTGCGAATAATTACCGTAAAATCCAGCGTATTTTGTCGGATTAAAGTTAGCTCCAGCTTTAAACGTTGCTTTATCATATATTTTTGTTCCAGTCGAATTGTTTATAGCATTGTTGTAATTCACTTTCATATTGTCATAACGAAACCCAGTTGTAATCGTCAAATTACTTGTAGGTTTGAAACTTAATTGTGCAAATTCAGCTGAGTTATAGATGTCGGCGGTGTAGTTTGCCAGTTTCACATCTGGACGTTCGGCAACAATTTGGTAATTATTTACTGTTAATCCACCAGGATTCAAATTCGCTTTTAAATCAACTTGATAGGCCCAATAAGTAACTGGTGAATAATCATAAGTTAATCCTGCAACGAGTTTAGCATCTAGAAATTTGAATTTTTGGGTATGCTGCATTACAGTTCCGTAACTTTTAAAGTCACTTGAATTTACTTGACCGGTTGCAGTCGTTTTTCCAGAGGTCCATTTTATGCTGTATGAAGGATTTTGACCTAATTTATTATCTCTATAATATGCCGTTACCGAAGTACCAGCATTTTCATTCCAATCATGTTCCAACGTAATTTTTGTTCGTAAAGCTTCGTTTTTTCTATATGTAAAATCTGTTGTGCTTTTGTAAGTCCTATTTTTAAAAGCCTCTTCATTAACGCTTCCACTCATATCCGAATAATATTGTCCGTACATGGTGTTGCTTATCAAACGTGTTTTTGAGTTGATATTATAATCAATTCTTGCATTGATATTATCTTTTCTGTAATCAGAAAAATTCATCCAAGAATTTTTTTGGTCACTTGAAATTCCTGCAATATGAAATCCAATTTTTCCAATTGTGGCTCCACCAGCAGCTTGAATTCTTCGGTAACCCCATTGATCGGCTTGAATTCCGAATTTAAATTCTGGATCGATGGATGGTTTTAGCGAAATTAAATTTACCGCTCCGCCCACGGCTTCTGGTCCGTATAAAGAGGAAACCGGGCCTTTGACAACCTCAATACTTTGAAGGTTAAATTGATTGATTTCCAACAAAGCATTGTGATTAAAAATTCCCATGGGGCGAATGGGTAATCCGTCTTCTAAATATAAATAGTAAGCATTGGTTGTCATTGGCTGGCGAATAGACATCATATTTTGCTCGTTTCCTAAGTTCACGTTCAATACTCCAGGGATTTTGTTGGCTATTTCATAAAGTGATGTTGCTTTTGTTTCGTCGATTGCTTTGGCCGTTAATTTACTAATAGCTACCGGAGTTTCTTTGCGTAAAGTAGCGGTTCTATTGGCAGTAACAAAAACTTCATCTAGGTTTTCGACTTTCGTACTGTCTTTTTGGGTGTTGTTATTTGTATTTTGTTTTGCATTGTTTTGTGCAAAAGCGACTTGACCTATTAGCAATAGGATAAGAATAATTTTTTTCATTTTCTTGTATAAATTATAATATAATAGTTTAACATTCTTTGGCTTAAGCCAAAGAAAGAATCATTTCAAATAAGTTGAAATAGGTAACTAAAATAAATTTATACGAGCGGTGGGCGGAAAGTTGTGTTTGAAACAGAGATCGGTTTCTTAGTAGAATGAGAAAAAAGAGTTAATCTGTTTTCTATTTTTTTTGGATTAGGAATAGTTGTTTCGATGTTGTTTGGAATATAAACTAAATCGGATTTTTCTTTTAGATTAGTATCCATTTTTCTTTCGTTATCCTCGAATTTTTTTAAACTTTTTCGAAGTTCACAACGACCATTACAAGTATTATTGGCTACTTTTCTTTGAACACAAATGGTTTTTGCAATTTCATCCTGATTAATTTTAAACGTCACATACACCACCATATTCCCAAAACTAGGAAGTAGTATAATTGACGAAAGCAATAGGATAAAATACTTTTTCAGGACTTTTATTTTTTAAAGTGCAAATATAGCTGTTTTTGATTAAACTATAAATAAAAATCCTCGACTTCTTTCGTAATCGAGGATTGAGTTATTTAGGACTGAAATCTGCAACCTGGATTTTAAGAAACCAAAACCCAAGTTCCGCTAGCGATCAAACTTTCAGCTTTCTTGTATTTCATTTCTTGTGTTTGTCCATTCGCAACATTTTGAATCGTAACCGTATCATTACGATTGATTTTCGGCTGGTCGCGAACAATCGTTTCAGTAACCTGACGTTGTTGCGTTTGTCCCGCTTCGTGATTCATTTTTTCGCTATTTACGATTTCGTCTTTAGTCGTTTTGTAATTTTCTTTCTGACGCACTTCTTTCGCTTCCTGAATGCTCGGTGCGTTTTGTTGTGGCAAATCCCCTTTGAACAAGAACGAAATCACTTCTTTATTGACACCATTCAACATCGAACTAAACAATTTGAAAGCTTCGAATTTATAGATAAGCAAAGGATCTTTTTGTTCGTGAACGGCAAGTTGAACCGATTGTTTCAACTCATCCATTTTACGTAAATGTTTTTTCCAAGCTTCATCCACAATGGCCAAAGTGATGTTTTTCTCGAAATCGGCAACCAACTGGTTTCCGTGAGATTCATACGCTTTTTTCAAATCGGTCACCACATTCAACGATTTGATACCGTCGGTAAACGGAACAACAATACGTTCGAATTGGTTATTTTTATCTTCATAAACATTCTGAATAATTGGAAATGCTTCTCTAGCACTACGTTCTGTTTTTTCAGAATAAAAAGATAACGCTGCTTTATATACTTTTCCTGTCAATTCGATGGCGGTCAGTTTATTGAAATCACTTTCAGTTACTGGCGAAGTGATAGCGAAATAACGAATCAATTCGAATTCGAAATTCTTGAAATCATTATTCAATTTATTGTCTTCTACAATCAAATCGCAAGTGTCATACAACATATTGGCGATGTCTAGTTTCAAACGTTCTCCATGCAAAGCATGACGACGACGTTTGTAAACCACTTCACGTTGTGCATTCATAACGTCATCATATTCTAACAAACGTTTACGAACACCAAAGTTGTTTTCTTCGACTTTTTTCTGCGCTCTTTCGATAGATTTGGTCATCATCGAATGCTGTATCACTTCGCCTTCTTGCAATCCCATTCTGTCCATCACTTTAGCCACTCTTTCAGAACCAAATAAACGCATCAAGTTATCCTCAAGTGAAACATAAAACTGAGAACTTCCAGGGTCTCCTTGACGACCTGCACGACCACGTAACTGACGATCCACACGACGTGAATCGTGACGCTCGGTACCAATAATTGCTAGACCACCAGCCGCTTTTACTTCAGCCGAAAGTTTAATATCCGTTCCACGACCCGCCATATTGGTTGCGATAGTTACCACACCTGGTTTTCCTGCTTCTTCAACGATTTGCGCTTCTTGTTTGTGCATTTTTGCATTCAAAACGTTGTGTGCAACGCCTCTCATTTTTAACATTCGGCTTAATAATTCCGAAATTTCGACTGATGTTGTTCCAATTAAAACCGGTCTTCCCGCTTTCGATAATTCGGTTACATCTTCGATTACGGCATTAAATTTCTCCCGTGTTGTTTTGTAGATGAAATCTTCTTTGTCCTGACGAACCATGGCTCTGTTGGTAGGGATTTCTACCACATCCAATTTGTATATTTGCCATAACTCACCAGCTTCGGTAACAGCAGTTCCAGTCATACCGCCTAATTTGCTGTACATTCTGAAATAATTCTGCAAAGTAACTGTTGCGAAAGTTTGAGTTGCATCTTCAATTTTAACGCTTTCTTTGGCTTCAATCGCTTGGTGTAAACCGTCTGAATAACGACGACCATCCATGATACGACCTGTTTGCTCATCTACAATCATGATTTTGTTATCCATGATTACGTATTCTACATCTTTTTCGAAAAGAGTATAGGCTTTTAAAAGTTGTGTCAAGGTATGAATACGCTCGCTTTTGATTCCGAAATCTTGAAATAATTTTTCTTTTTCTTCGGCTTCTTCGTCTTTTCCTAAGTTTTTCTTTTCGATTACTGCAATGGCAGTTCCAATGTCTGGAAGTACAAAAAAGTCACTATCTGTATCTCCCGAAAGGAATTGTATTCCGTTATCAGATAATTCTACTTGATTGTTTTTTTCTTCAATTACAAAATACAGCGCTTCATCTACTTTCGGCATTTCGCGTTTGTTGTCTTGCAAATATTGATTTTCGGTTTTTTGTAGCAATTGTTTAATCCCTTCTTCACTCAAAAATTTGATTAATGCTTTATTTTTTGGCAAAGCTCGGTAAGCTCTTAATAATAAGAAACCACCATCTTTAGTATTTCCTTCTTTGATTAATTTTTTAGCTTCCGCCAAAAAACCGTTTGCCATTTGTCGTTGAAGATTGACCAGGTTTTCGATTTTTGGTTTCAACTCCGTAAATTCGTGACGATCTCCTTCAGGAACTGGACCAGAAATAATCAACGGTGTACGAGCATCATCAATCAAAACCGAATCGACCTCATCGACGATGGCATAATTGTGTTTTCTTTGTACCAAATCTTCTGGAGAATGGGCCATGTTATCTCTCAAATAATCGAAACCAAATTCGTTATTAGTTCCATAGGTAATATCCGAGTTGTACGCTTTTTTTCTGCCTTCAGAATTCGGCTGGTGATTATCAATACAATCTACAGTCAAACCATGAAATTCGAATAAAGGCGCTTTCCAGGTGCTATCACGTTTGGCCAAATAATCATTTACGGTTACTAAATGCACACCATTTCCGGTCAAAGCATTCAAATAAAGCGGCAAAGTAGCCACCAATGTTTTTCCTTCACCCGTTTGCATTTCGGCAATTTTACCTTCGTGCAAAACCATTCCGCCAATCAACTGAACATCATAATGAATCATGTCCCAAGTGATTTGTTTTCCGGCAGCATTCCAAGAGTTTGCCCAAATAGCGTTGTCGCCATCAAGAGTAATATAGGTTTTTGAAGCCGAAAGTTCACGGTCTTTGGCCGTAGCAGTTACTGTAATTTGAGTATTATCTTTAAATCGTCTTGCGGTTTCTTTCACAACTGCAAAAGCTTCCGGAAGGATTTCCATTAATGTTTTTTCCGATATTTCGTAAGCTTCTTTTTCTAAAGCATCGATGGCAAGGTATAAATCTTCCCGTTTATCAATATCTTCAACTGTTTCCGCTTCTAGTTTAATCGAAGCTATTTTCACATCTTTCTCGGAGCGAGCTTGTTTTATTTTATCTTTAAAAAAAGCAGTTCTAGCACGAAGATCATCATGAGATAATGCAGCTAGAATGCTTTCGAAAGTTTTTATTTTGTTTAAATAAGGTTGTAACGCTTTTACGTCTTTTTGTGATTTATCACCCACAAAGACTTTAAGTATGCTGTTTATGAAACTCATAATATGTTTTATTTCTATTTTTAAAAAGTGCGTAAAATTAAACAAAAAAAAAGCCTCTTTTGAGACTTTTTTCTTGAGATATTTCTTTTAATATTCGTCCTCGTTCCAAAGATAATCTTCGTCAGTAGGATAATCTGGCCAAATCTCTTCCATCGACTCATATATCTCCCCTTCATCTTCAATAGACTGAAGGTTTTCAACCACTTCTAATGGAGCTCCAGCTCTAATAGCGTAATCAATAAGTTCGTCTTTGTTAGCAGGCCACGGCGCATCACTTAGGTAGGAAGCTAGTTCTAATGTCCAATACATCTTTTGTCTATTTAGTTTTGTGCAAAAATAAATTTTTTACTGAACAAGACAAGTAAAAAAGCATTTATTTTTTGTTAAATTTAAGAACGTTTTATTTATTGCTGATTTTTGATTTAAGATTAACGATTTTTGATTTTAAAAAAAAGAGATTTTATTTTAAATCAATGATAGTGATTCGATTATATATTTTTTTATAAATCTGAAATCTTATTTTCTTGGAATCCATTTTGCTTCATCAGCTTTTAGGTCATTTGACAATTTTCGTGCCAATACAAAAAGATAGTCAGAAAGTCGATTTAAGTACTTAATTACAATTTCGGCAATGGGTTCGTTATGATCTAAATGCACGGCGATTCTTTCGGCACGACGACATACACATCGGGCAATATGACAATATGACACGGTTGTATGACCTCCGGGTAAAACAAAATGTGTTAAATTAGGCAATGCTTCTTCCATGGCGTCGATTTCGGTTTCTAACAATTCGATATCACTATCTATAATTCCTAGATTTTGTAAGCGTAATTCCCCGTTCTTTTTTACTGTTTTTTCTGGTGGAGTAGCAAGAATAGCTCCAATGGTGAACAATCGATCTTGAATTTCTATCAGAATTACTTTATAATGCAGATTGATTTCTTGATCCCGAATTAACCCAATATGGGAATTCAATTCGTCTACGGTCCCATAACTTTCTATACGAATGTGGTCTTTAGGAACTCGTGTTCCGCCAAAAAGAGCTGTTGTTCCGCTATCGCCGGTCTTTGTGTATATTTTCATTTTTGTTTGATAAACTTATTTTGTAGTATCGCTTTCAATCATTCCGTCACGTAAACGAATGATTCTCTTTGCGTGAGCCGCAATTTCTTCTTCGTGAGTAACAACAATTATAGTATTGCCTTTGCAGTGAATTTCTTCTAAAAGAGACATGATTTCTTCGGATGTTTTACTGTCCAAATTTCCTGTAGGTTCATCGGCAAGAATTATCGAAGGCTTGTTGACCAAGGCACGAGCAATGGCTACACGCTGGCGTTGTCCACCCGAAAGTTGATTGGGTTGGTGATCCATTCGATCGGCTAAATTCACTTGTTTTAAAACTTCAGTAGCACGTGTCTTTCTTTCAGATTTTGAATGTCCAGCATAAATCATTGGTAAAGCCACATTATCAAGGGCTGTTGTTCGTGGCAAAAGGTTGAAAGTCTGAAAAACAAATCCTATTTCTTTGTTGCGAATTTCGGCTAATTCGTCATCATGCATCTGACTGACGTCTTTTCCGTTCAAAATATAGCTTCCGGAAGTGGGCGTGTCTAAACATCCCAAAAGGTTCATCAAAGTTGATTTTCCTGAACCCGAAGGTCCCATAAGTGCTACGTATTCTCCTTTATTTATCTCTAAATCAACACCTTTTAATACATAAACGATTTCATTTCCCAAGACAAAATCTCGTTTGATATTGGTTATTTTTATTAGTGGCTTCATTCCCATTTATGGTTTTTGATTTAAGATTTTAAAAGTACAAAATTGATTCCAATTAAATATTAGTAGACCGAAATACATTTTCGTTACAGAAAAGGCATAACTCCTATTTTTTTAAACCCGAATTATAAAATGTTCTTTTGGCTGTTCTCTTCTAAAAAACACCAATCCCCATTGAAAAGTATCAATTGTAACGCTCACTTTCGGATGTTTTTTTAGGAGTTCCCACGTTTCTTCCATGTCTTTTGACCAATGGATATCATCGAAAATCCAAACACTTTCGTTAGTAATTGTTGGCAATAAAAGTTCGAAATAGTCTAAAGTGGCGGCTTTTGAATGGTTTCCGTCAAAGTAAATCAGATTGCAGATTTCAGGTTTCAGGTTGCAGCATTCAAAATAATTTCTAAACTCAGTTGTAATAAATGCTACATTTTTTAAATTGAATAATTGAAATTGATTTTTTGCAACTGTAATTGTATTTGGGCAACCTTCTAATGTTGTGATATTTGCTTTCATATTTCCCAAGGCTAGGGCAGAAGTCGCTAATCCTAATGAAGTTCCAATTTCTAAAATACTTTCTGGCTTAAAATAAGTTGTGATTCTAAACAGTAATTCAGAACGTTTTCGGGAGATTCCAGCGGTTTTGGCAATTTTGGAAATTGGTCTGGTATTCGATTTAAAAATTTTCGAACCCGCACCAAAATCGGTTACATCAATTGTATTTGTATTTTCTAAAAGCGAATTTCGGTAGTTTTTCAGAACTTGATATTCGGCTTTTGGTTTTCGATCATAAAAACATTTGGTAATCAAAGTGAACACAAATGGCGAATGCACCGCGTGTTCGTTTTTCGATTTCCAAAGGAATTTGATGTAGGCTTTTATTTGGAATAACATACGAAAGTTACAAATTAGGAATGCGAAGATACTTAGATAATTGTCCAAAGTCCAAAGTCTTAAAGACGAATGTTTCAAATTGACAAAGTTTAGAGCATATCACAATGACTTTCGACTTTATGACTTTGAAACTTTACGACTTTAAAAACCTATCTTTGTTCCCTTGATTTTTAGAACCTAATGACATCAGCAATAAACAATAATAACGCCATAACTTCGGAAGAAATCGACCGATGTATCGCTATTTTGGCACAATTAAACACGGATACTGATCAAATATTTGATATCCCAAAAGAGCAGCGAACCAAATTAATCAAAGCCGCTGGACAATTCTCACGACCTGATCGCGATGAATTAGCCAAAAGAAAAAAGGACGGAAAAGCCGTTGCCAAACGCAAACAGGAAAAGAAAGACAGAACGGCTCGTAAGGAAACCGGAATTCGGTATGCCCGAGAAGCAAGCGTTTTTGTCGCTCCAAAATTATTAGGTTCGAATGATTTAGAAATCAAAGAACAATTAGAATTTACGAAACCTCGAAATTGCTACGTTTGTAAAACTGAGTATACGAAAATGCACCATTTTTACGACACCATGTGTCCAGATTGTGGTGATTTTAATTACGCCAAACGTTTTCAAACTGCCGATGTAAAAGGACAA
Source organism: Flavobacteriaceae bacterium (assembly GCA_947379965.1). Lineage (GTDB taxonomy): Bacteria > Bacteroidota > Bacteroidia > Flavobacteriales > Flavobacteriaceae > Flavobacterium. The sequence continues at coordinate 11,289 of CANCPC010000034.1, forward strand.
GTTGCCGTAATTACAGGCTCTCGATTAAAAATTGGTTATCATATTACTTTAATGCTTTTGCGTGGCGGCGCGACTGTTATTGCTACGACTCGTTTTCCGGTCGATTCGGCTTTGCGATTTTCTAAAGAAGATGATTTCTTTGAATGGAAAGACCGCTTAAAAATTCACGGATTAGATTTACGCCATATTCCGAGTGTGGAGATTTTCTGCAATTTTATAGAACAAAAATACGATCGTTTAGATATTCTGATTAATAATGCGGCGCAAACCGTGCGACGACCAGCCGGATTTTATTCGCATTTGATGGAAAACGAAGAAATGCCCATTGGCGCTTTGCCAAAAGAAGCGCAGGAATTATTATTAGATCATACCAATTGTTTAGAAGAATTAAAAGTCTTGACGACAGGTTTTTCATCCAATGAAAATATGCCGGTGACTTGGCACGGACCCGAACCTGGAATTGGTTTGCGGGCTTCCGCCAAATTATCTCAGATTCCGTATTCGTTTGATAATGCATTGGTTGCAACCGAAGTTTTTCCGGAAGGGGAACTCGATGCCGATTTGCAACAAGTCGATTTGCGAAAAACCAACAGCTGGCGCTTGCGTTTGGGACAAATTGAAACTACCGAAATGATCGAAGTGCAATTGGTCAATTCTGTTGCGCCTTTTGTATTGTGTAACCGCCTTTCGGAAGTGATGAAGAAAGACAACACCGGGAAAAAACATATCATTAATGTTTCGGCAATGGAAGGGAAGTTTCATCGTTTTTTCAAGGAAGATCGCCATCCGCATACGAATATGGCAAAAGCCGCTTTGAACATGCTAACGCATACTTCGTCAGGGACTTTGGCGAAAGCCGGAATATTCATGAACGCCGTTGATACGGGTTGGGTAACGGATGAAGATCCTGCAGAATTAGCCAAAAGAAAGCAAGAAGAGGAAGATTTTCAACCGCCATTAGATATTGTTGATGGCGCGGCACGAGTGATGGATCCTTTGTTTGACGGAATTAATACAGGAAAACATTGGTGCGGAAAATTCTTGAAAGATTATAATCCGATTCCTTGGTAATATCTATTTTTTATAAAAAAAAGGAGTAGTCTAAGAAAACATTACTTTATAGAAAGTAAATTAAAGTTGAATTGATAAATTAACGATTTAATTTCTAGGACTATTTATTACTCCATTTTGCTGGAAAGTTCGAACCATCGTTCTTCTTTAACTTCTATTTTACTAATGATGTTTTTCAATTCGTTAGCTTTTTTCTCAATATCGGCTTCCGCTACTTTTCCGTCAGAAAAAAGTTGTTCTATTTTGGCTCTGTCTAATTCTAAATCCTTGATTTCTCTTTCGATTTTCTGAAATTCTTTTTGCTCGTTGAAAGTTAGATTTCCTGTAGGATTGTTTTGTTTCCAATCTTTCTTTTCGGCTTTATTTTCTTCTTTTTGGGCAACATCGGTACTGTCTTCGTAAGCTCTAAAATCAGAATAATTGCCAGGAAAATCCTCGATAACGCCATCGCCTCTAAATACAAATAAGTGATCGACAATTTTGTCCATAAAATATCTATCGTGCGAAACTACAAGCAAACAACCCGGATAATCCAAAAGGAAACTTTCGAGAACATTCAAGGTTACAATATCTAAATCATTCGTAGGTTCATCGAGAATCAAAAAGTTAGGATTCTGAATCAAAACCGTACATAAATATAATCGTTTTAATTCGCCACCGCTCAATTTTTCGACAAAATCATATTGTTTTTTACTATCAAAAAGAAAACGTTCCAACAATTGCGAAGCCGAAATTAACCTTCCTTTCATAAGCGGAATAAAATCCCCATATTCTTTAATGACATCAATTACCCGTTGCATAGGCTTTGGATTAATCCCGCTTTGTGTATAATATCCAATTTTTATAGTGTCGCCCACAACTACTTTTCCTCCATCGAGCGGAATAGTTCCTGTCAATAAATTTAAGAAAGTCGATTTTCCTGTTCCGTTTTTTCCAATGATTCCAATGCGTTCGCCTCGTTGAAAATCGAAACTAAAATTATCTAAAATCCTTAATTCCTTGAATTTCTTCGAAACCTTATGAAGCTCAACAATCTTGCTTCCCATGCGTTCCATATTAATTTCGAGTTCGACTTTATTTTCTCGTCGGCGACTTTGTGCTTTTTCTTTAATTACATAAAAATCATCCTGACGCGATTTCGATTTTGTTGTTCTTGCTTTCGGTTGGCGGCGCATCCATTCGAGTTCTTTGACGAACAAGTTTTGAGCTTTGTCCACACTCGAATTTTCCGAAGCAATTCGCTCTTCTTTTTTTTCCAAATAATAGGAATAATTTCCTTTGTATTGGTATAACTTTCCGTTGTCAAGTTCGATAATTTCGTTACAAACGCGCTCCAAGAAGAAACGGTCGTGCGTCACCATAAACAAGGTGATATTTTCTTTGGCAAAATAACTTTCGAGCCATTCGATCATCTCTAAATCTAGGTGATTCGTAGGTTCATCAAGAATTAATAAGTCGGGACGATTGATCAGAATAATCGCTAAGGAAAGGCGTTTTTTCTGTCCACCTGACATGTTTTTAACTTTCAATTTGAAATCTTCCAACTTCAATTTGAATAAAATTTGCTTGAATTGAGTTTCAAAATCCCAAGCATTATGTTGGTCCATTTTGTCGAAAGCTTTCTGATAAGCATCTTCATCTTCTGGGTTTTCCAATGCTTTTTCGTATTTTTCAATCACTTTCAAAACAGGATTATCCGAAGCAAAAATGCTTTCTTCGATTGAAAGTTCGTCCTGCAATTTGTTGTCTTGAGAAAGAAAAGCCATTTTAACGCTTTTTCTTAGTACAACTTGTCCCGTATCGGGTTCGTCAAATCCATTAATGATGTTCATTATGGTGGTTTTACCCGAGCCGTTTTTGGCTATAAAGGCAATTTTTTGGTCTTTGTTGATTCCAAAAGAAATATTTTCGAAAAGCGTACGCTCTCCAAAAGATTTCGAAATATTTTCTACAGATAGGTAATTCACAAGTGTAATTTTTTGCAAAAGTAAGGTTTTTGTTCCAAGTTATAAGTTTTAAAACTTTGACAAAGTTGGATTAAAAAAAATAATGTAATTTTGGGTAATTAATTTTATTTGAATTATGAATACAGAAGCATTAAAAATCAACATAACACAAAGAATTTTAAATCTTAACAACGATAAAATTCTTAGTAAAATTTCAAGACTTCTTGACAAAGAAAACGTTGTGGGTTTTGATTTGGAAGGAAATCCTATTTCTGAAAAAGAATATGTTGATGATATTCATAATGCATTACATTTACTCGCCAAGGGGAAATTGGAGACCTATTCCAGCGAAGAAGTGAAAAGAAAAATAATAAAATAGTGCAAGTTATATGGAGAAAAAAAGCATCAGACGAACTTGAAGCCATTTATAAATACATTAAAATAGAAAGTCCACAAAATGCTATTTTAGTTTTCAATTCAATTTATGATTTAGCAATTTCTTTGGCTGATTTCCCTTATAAATTTCCTGTTGAACCCATAATCAATATCGAAAAGTTAGATTTGTAGTTATTTGGAGCTTTAAAATTATTTATGCAGTGGAGGAAAACAGCATTGTGATTTTAAGGGTTTTTAATAGTAAACAGAATCCCAAAAAACTTAAAAAGTAAATCACAAGTATAACTTTTGTAAGTGTAAGTTGTTGTGCGGCAGGAAGCAATCTTTTAATTTTTCAAAAACAAACTCAAATCAATAGTGTGTATTTGTTGTGGTGTGTTTATATACGGTTTCCTAATAGTGGCTTCATTCGTAAGGTAAAATAGCAATCCGTCTTCGGTTGTAATTCCTTCTATTTGATGAAAAGGCAGCTCAATTTTAATTTTTCGCTTATTCGCAGTCGAAAAATTATTGTTTTTATAATCAGTCAATACGTATAAAAAAGGTTGTAGCATTTTTGAATAACCACTAAGAATAATTCCTTTGTTTGCGGGTAATGCCGTCACACCCGTAATTAATCCTTTCACATTTATGGTTTCTTTTAGTTTTGCAATTTGTGTCCCAGGTTTTTTGGATAAGCAATATATGCTTGTTTTTTTGGATGTCCATTGTTTGGTAAACAAATAAATACTGTCTTGCGAAACTACAAAAGCTTCACAGTCAAAATCAGTTTTTTGAGGTTTTTGAATCGTAAAATCAGTTTGATTGTCATATGAAAAAGCAATAGTGTCTATTACTGGCGTGTTTTTCAAAAACGATTTTTTTTTGATCCTTAAAATCTTCAAATCGGTTCTATTTCCTTGATAGTTATTTCCGAAATCGCCAATATAGATATACGAACTGTCTTGCGATATTTCCTCCCAGTCGTTATTTTTTACCTTTTGCAAATTGATTTTACGCTTGATTTCTCCGTTTGTATTCAATCCATAAAGCGTTGTGTCATGATCATCATTGTGTGTCCAAAGCAAATTGTCGAAAGCAATTAAACCCGAAGTTTCAATTAGAGTATCGCTTAATTTTCTAGTAGATTTTGTCTTTACTTTTTCGTAAGCATACAAACAGCTTCCATTATTTTCGGTAGCTTTTGGATTATAGTTTTTAGCGAAACGATCTGTACAACCCGAAATTTGAGCGTAAGTACTTGTGATAAAAAGGAAGAAAATGAGGGCTATTTTTTTCAATTTTTGATTTTGTTTTCAAAAGTAATTTAAAAATATTTTCATTGGTAAATTATCTAATTATATTTGTCCAATGCAATTATCTGTCATTATTCTTAATTATAACGTCCGCTATTTTTTGGAGCAATGTGTTTTAAGCGTCGAAAGCGCTATAAAAGACATGGATGCGGAAATTATTGTGATCGATAATAATTCTCATGATGATAGTTGCGCAATGATAAAAGCACGATTTCCGAGTGTAAAACTTATCGAAAATAAGGAGAATTTAGGTTTCCCAAAAGGAAATAATAATGGCGTAAGTCAAGCAAAAGGAGAATATATTTGTATTCTAAATCCGGATACTGTTGTTGCCGAAGATACTTTCGAAAAGATTGCTTCATTCCTCGCAATGACTAAAGACGTCGGAATCGTTGGCGTAAAACTCATCGACGGGACAGGGAATTTTCTGCCCGAAAGCAAGCGAGGAACGCCGACACCTTGGGTTGCGTTTACCAAAATTACAGGTTTGTACCAACTTTTTCCAAAATCAAGTTTTTTCAATAAATATTACGCTCGGCATTTAGACGAAAATCAAACAGGAAAAGTCGATATTCTCGTTGGCGCTTTTATGGTTATGAATAGAGAATTATATACTGAAATTGGCGGTTTCGATGAAAAATGTTTCATGTATTCGGACGATATCGATTTGAGTTATAGTGTTTTGAAAAAAGGGAAATCCAACTATTATTTCCATGAAACCACCGTGATACATTATAAAGGTGAAAGCACCGTGAAGGACGATACGTATATGAAAAGGTTTCAGGAAGCGATGAGTTTCTTCTATAAAAAGCATTTTCGATCATCACTTTTGTTTTCGTTATTCATGAAATTGGGAATGGTGTTTTTTTCTTTGGTAAAAACGCTTCAAGGAAAACCTAAACCAAAATTACCGCCCAAGAATTATGTGCTTATTTCTGATGATGAAGTTTTGAGAGAAAAATTAGAATATCAATTCAAAAAGCCGGTGAGACTTAAAAATTTATCGAAAGCACTTATAGGAAATGGCAAAACAGAAATTATTTTTGATCAAAATTATATTGATTTTAAAACTGTAATTCAAGCTTTCGAAGCCAATAAAAATCGAGGTTTTTCATTTAAAATTTTGCCTAAATCCTGTGATTTTATGATTGGTAGCAATAGTAGTTTTGATAGGGGAGAAGTCATCAAGATTTTAGATTTAGGAATTTTGATTCATCCAAAAACTATTGATTAACACCAATTACTAAAAATAAACACTAAATTTGCGTTCAGAAAAGTAAAACCGACTTTTAAGTTAAGAATATGGCAAGATTCGAATTGAAACTTCCAAAAATGGGAGAAAGTGTTGCGGAAGCGACCATCACAAATTGGCTGAAACAAGTTGGCGACAAAATCGAAATCGACGAAGCTGTACTGGAAATAGCTACCGATAAAGTCGATAGTGAAGTGCCAAGCGAGGTTTCGGGTGTTTTAGTCGAGCAATTATTCAGTGTAGATGATTTGGTCCAAGTTGGACAAACAATCGCCATTATTGAAACCGATGTTGTTTCTGTTTCTAAAATTGTAAAACAAGAATTTGTTGTTCCTGTTGAAGTTACTGCAACAGAAAAAACAATAGAAGCAGTTAAAGAAACAGTTTCTGCTCCGATTAATTTTTCATCTTCAGAAAAATTCTTTTCACCACTGGTCAAAAATATTGCCAAGGCAGAAGGAGTTTCGCTTTCTGAATTAGAAAATATTTCAGGTTCTGGTAAAGAAGGAAGAGTGACAAAAGAAGATATTTTAGGATATGTCGAAAGTCGAAAGTCGAAAGTCGAAATTCCAATAAATGTAGAATATGATTCAACCCCTGTTACCCATAACCCATTAACAAAAAAACAACAACCAGTTTCTGTAAACGGAGGTGACGAAATCATAGAAATGGATCGTATGCGTAAGCTGATTTCTGGCTATATGATGGCATCTTTACAAACTTCGGCACACGTTCAATCTTTTATAGAAGTCGATGTGACTAATATTGTAAAATGGCGAGAAAAAGTTAAAACAGCTTTCGAAAAAAGAGAAGGCGAGAAACTGACCTATACACCAATTTTTATGCAAGCTGTAGCCAAAGCATTGAAAGATTTTCCGATGATGAATATTGCTGTTGATGGCGATTTTATCGTCAAAAAGAAGAATATAAACCTTGGGATGGCGGCTTCATTGCCAAATGGAAACTTAATTGTTCCTGTTATCAAAAATGCCGATCAACTGAACTTGGTAGGAATGGCAAAGGCGGTGAATGATCTAGGAAATCGTGCTAAAACAGGCAAACTTAAACCGGACGATACACAAGGTGGAACTTATACTGTTACTAATGTGGGCACTTTTGGTAGTGTTTTTGGAACACCAATTATCAACCAGCCAGAAGTAGGGATTTTGGCTCTTGGAGCCATTCGAAAAGTGCCAGCAGTTATCGAAACTCCCGAAGGAGATTTTATCGGAATTCGTCAAAAAATGTTTCTTTCTCATAGTTATGATCATCGTGTTGTAGATGGTGCATTGGGCGGAAACTTTGTAAAACGCGTTGCTGAATATCTTGAAGTATTTGATGTGGATAGCGATTTTTAGTTTGATTCTAAGGTTGAAAGATTTTTGAGAATAATATTAAAAAATATGTGAGAATCTGTGAAATCTGTGGCGTAAAATATTTCAATTACATAGTAATTCAAAGCATAAAATATTTAATCCGACTGTTTTTAGGGACATGTCGGATTTTTAAATCATTGACTAAAAGTTTTCAATTTATCGACAAACAATAACCTCAAAATTATATATTTGTCATTCTAAAAATAATAAATGGAACTAAAATTAAATAAACCAATTTGCTTTTTTGACCTTGAGACCACTGGTGTTGATGTTGCCAAAGATAGAATTGTAGAAATAGCAATTTTCAAAGTTTTTCCGAACGGGAATAAAGAAAGCAAAACTTGGCTGGTAAACCCAACTATTCCTATTCCGCCACAATCTACTGCGATTCATAAAATAAGTAATGAAAAAGTAGCCAATGAACCAACATTCAAGGATTTGGCAGGTCAAATTTATTCAATGATTAAGGATTCGGATTTAGCAGGATATAATTCAGATCGTTTTGATATTCCATTGTTAGCGGAAGAATTGTTGCGAGCTGGAGTCGATTTTGATATGAAAAGCCGTGTTTCAGTCGATGTGCAAACTATTTTTCATAAAAAAGAAGAAAGAACATTAAGTGCTGCTTTTAAATTTTATTGTGGACAAAGTCTCGAAAATGCTCATTCAGCCGAAGCGGATACAATGGCTACTTACGAAATTATGAAAGCTCAATTAGCTCGATATCCCGAATTAGAAAACGATATTAAATCGCTTTCTGAATTTACGACCCGAAAAAAAATAGCTGATTTTGCAGGAATGATTGCTTATGATCAAGATGGAGACGAAATTTTTACTTTTGGAAAACACAAAGGCATAAAAGTGGAAAAAGTTCTCGAAACTGAGCCAGGCTATTTTAGTTGGATTCAAAATGCAGATTTTCCGTTATACACTAAGAAAGTTTTAACTGCAATTAAGCTTAGAAAATTAAATACAAAATAGTATATAGTTATTGATTATTGGTTGATAGCTCAACCAATAATCAATAACTAAAATCAATATCCATAAAGAATGAAAATCATCTGCATTGGTAGAAATTATGTGAATCATATACAAGAATTGCAAAACGAGCGACCTTCGGAGCCTGTTATTTTTATGAAACCTGATTCGGCAGTTTTACTCAAACAACATCCATTCGTAATTCCTGAATTTTCAAACGAAATTCATCACGAAATTGAGGTTATTGTTCGAATAAACAAGGTCGGAAAATACATTGACGCTAAGTTTGCCCATAAATATTATGACGAAATAAGTGTAGGAATTGACTTTACAGCTAGAGATTTGCAAGATCAATTGAAAGCGAAAGGTTTACCTTGGGAGAAGGCAAAAGCGTTTGATGGATCAGCTGTAATTGGAGATTTTTTGCCCAAAAGTAAATTTATTTCAATGGAAAATATTACTTTTGAATTAAGGAATAATAATAAAACTATTCAAAAAGGGAATACAAGTCACATGTTATGGAAAATCGACGAACTAATTTCGTTTGTTTCGCAATATTTTACCCTTAAAATAGGTGATATTATTTTTACTGGAACCCCGGAAGGTGTTGCAGTCGTCAAATCGGACGATATTTTAGAAGGATTTTTAGAAGGAAATAAACTATTTAGAATACAAATAAAATAATTTTAATGGCTTTACATTACAACCTAGCAAAAGTGTACGCACTTTCGGATAACGACCCAGAATTTGTTTTACAAATCGTTACATTGTTTGTTACAGAAGTACCCGAAGATTTGATTCAAATAAAGGAAGGAATCAAAAAGAAAGACCATAAACACGCCTATGCTTTTGCGCATAAAGTTAAGCCAACACTTGATTTGCTTGGACTAAAAGTTGCTTTTGAAGAAATTCTTCAAATCGAAGCTTGGACAAAAGTTGAAGGGGAAAAGAAAGAAATCAAAGAAACATTCAAAAGTGTTAAGAATCAAGTAAGCGAAGCGGTTAAAGAATTGAGGAAAGATTTCGATTTGTAAGAGTTGTTATATTTTCAGTTTGGTTTATTGAGTTTTGATTTAGTTTGATTATATTATAGTCTTAACATATTCTAAAATTTCTTTAGAGATAGGTTTTGATAAAAAATCAATTACCATTGAATATTTTTTTGATTTTTCAATGTCTGCCGGATCAATTGTAGAGGAAAGAATAATAACTTTAGTATGGTTATAATTAGAATATTCAGAAGTGCTAAAGCTATCTAGAAATTCCCATCCACCCATTACAGGCATATTTAAATCTAAAAAGATTAATTGGGGTTTTGTTTTTAGTGATTCTTCAGAGTTTGGTTTATCAAAATTCCTGAAGTATTCAAGAGCTTCTTCTCCATTTCTAGCGGTATCAATTTCACTTGAAATAAAAGCTTTTTTGATAACCATTTTTCCTAGCATCAGAGTTATTGGGTCGTCGTCAATTAATAAAATTTTATTTAGCATTATGTTTATTATTGAATGTTAATGTAAATGTTGTTCCAATATTTACTTCGCTTTCAAGGCTAATAATTCCTCCCATTGTTTCTACTTGAGATTTTACAAGGTATAATCCTAATCCTTTACTATCAGGATGGTTATGGAATCGTTGGTATAGCCCGAAAATTTTGTCTTTATTTCTTTCTAAATCAATTCCTATTCCGTTGTCTTTAAAAATAAGTATAGTAGAATTGTCAATATTATGAGCAGAAATGTTAATTTTTAATTGTCGGTTTTCTGATTTATATTTTATGGAATTAGTCAATAAATTCAATAGTATACTTTCTATATAAGCTTTGTTTATATTTAAAAAAGGAACTTCATCAAAATTTATTTTTATAATTGGTTTATGTAATCCAATCAGGAATTCAAGTTGACTAAATACATTTTCGAAAATATCTTTAAGTTGGACATCTTCTTTTTGAATGGAAGGATTGTCTTTAATGATGATTACTTTTACCAAGTCATTGATAGTTTCATTTAATAAATAGGTAGATTTATTAAATCCCTCTAAAATTTCTTTTAATTCAGGGTTTTCAATGGTAATGTCTTCTAATAAGCTTAATAAACCTGTTAGATTTGATAATGGAGCTCTAAGATTATGCGAAGTTATATAGGAGAACTGCTGTAGATCTTTATTGTTTTGGGTTAACTCTCTGATAAGTTGTTCTTTTTCTACTTCTTGTTTTTTCTTTTCTGAAATATCTCTTTGTATGGAGACCCAGTGAGAAAGTTCTCCTTCGGAATCAAATACAGGAACCATAGAAAAGCTCACCCAATATTCATCATTATTCTTTTTATAACTGATGGTTTCTACTTGGCATTCTTCTTTGTTTATAATTGCATTTATTAATTTTTTGTATTCTTCATTATCCGAATTTGGTCCAATAAAAACAGTAGGTGATTTCCCGATGATTTCCTCTGATTTATAACCAGACATTACAGAAAAAGCAGGGTTTACATAAACGATTTTAGGAATTTTACCATCGTTCAAATCAGCTTCAGTAATAATTATAGAGTCTTTAGTTTGGGTGATTACGGTTTCTAATAACTTTAATCGTTGTTCTTCTTCTTTTTGCTTGGTTATATCTTGTATTGCTCCAATCATTCTAATAGCCATGCCGTTTTCATCTTTTAAAAGAAATCCTCTATCTAATACATATTTATACGATCCGTCAGCACATCTAAATCGATATTCATCTTGCCAGTTTTCGGTTTTTTGTTCAATAAAGGAGTATAGTTTTATCGACATTTTAATGCTGTCTTCAGGATGAATATTGCCAAACCACCATTCTGAACTTTTTCCTACTTGGTTTTGATTATAGCCAAAAACACTTTCAATGCCTTTATTCCAAGATATATTGTCTTCCTGAATTTTCCAATCCCAAATAGTGTCACTTGTTGCTTTTGCTACAATATCATATCTTTCGTTCGACTCTTTTATTTCGTCATTTGTCTTTTTTAATTTTTTGAATACTAACGAATTTTTAATATTTTTTTTGTGTAAAATTGATCTTAATAGCATTCCAGAAATTAAAACAAATAAAATGTCAATCGTAAAACTATAAGAGGGATAATTTGAAATGGAAATGTAATTTGGTATTAATTTGTGAAACAAAATAACCAAAAATAGGGATGTAAGAATATAAGTTAGTGTCGTTCTATTAGTGTTGTTTTTCATCATTCAAATATAAATAAATATTCTTAAAATTATTAGTATCGTTTAAAAGTTATTTTTTTCGGATTATATGTTTTTGACTCTAAATGGTTATCAAAATGTAAACTATTATTGAATTATTTTTTATATGAAAATAAAGTGTACCTTTGCAACCTCAAAAAAAATCAGATGGAAGCTATTAGAAACATTGCAATTATTGCCCACGTCGATCACGGTAAGACTACTTTGGTTGATAAAATTATGTATCACTGTCAATTATTTCGTGATAATGAAAATACAGGTGACTTAATTCTTGATAATAACGACTTGGAGCGTGAAAGAGGTATTACTATTACTTCTAAAAATGTTTCTGTAGTATACAAAGGAACAAAAATCAATATTATTGATACTCCTGGTCACGCCGATTTTGGTGGTGAGGTAGAACGTGTATTGAATATGGCAGATGGGGTTTGTCTACTAGTAGATGCCTTTGAAGGACCAATGCCACAAACTCGTTTTGTATTGCAAAAAGCGTTAGACCTTGGTTTGAAACCATGCGTTGTTATTAATAAAGTAGATAAAGAAAACTGTACTCCTGAAGAAGTTCATGAAAAAGTTTTCGATTTAATGTTCGAATTAGGTGCAGAAGAGTGGCAGTTGGATTTTCCAACCGTTTACGGTTCAGCTAAAAATAACTGGATGTCAGATCATTGGGAAAACGTAACGGATAATGTAGAAGCATTATTAGATATGGTAGTTGATAATGTACCCGCACCAAAAGTCTCTGAAGGGACACCACAAATGTTAATTACTTCATTAGATTTCTCAGCATTTACTGGTCGTATCGCAATTGGACGTTTGGAAAGAGGTGTGTTGAATGAAGGAATGCCAATCGCATTAGTAAAAAGAGATGGTACAATCACAAAATCACGTATCAAAGAACTTCATACTTTTGAAGGTTTAGGTCGTAAAAAAGTTCCACAAGTTATCGCAGGCGATATCTGTGCTATTATTGGTGTTGAAGGTTTTGAAATTGGAGATACTATTGCTGATTTTGAAAATCCAGAAGCTTTGCAAACTATTGCTATTGATGAGCCAACAATGAGTATGTTGTTTACAATTAATGATTCTCCATTCTTCGGGAAAGAGGGTAAATTTGTAACTTCACGTCATATTAGAGAACGTTTGACAAAAGAGTTAGAGAAGAACTTAGCGATGAAGTTGGGTGAAACTGATTCTGCTGATAAATTTATGGTTTTTGGTCGAGGTGTACTTCACTTGTCAGTTCTGATTGAAACAATGAGAAGAGAAGGATACGAATTACAAATAGGTCAACCACAAGTTATCATTAAAGAAATAGATGGTAAAAAATGTGAACCAATTGAGGAATTAACAATCGACTTACCAGAAACTCTTTCTGGAAGAGCTGTTGAGTTTGTTTCTTTCCGTAAAGGCGAAATGTTGTCTATGGAAACTAAAGGAGAACGTATGATTATAAAATTCAATATTCCATCTCGTGGAATTATAGGATTACGTAATCAATTGCTGACTGCCACAGCTGGTGAAGCCATTATGGCCCATCGTTTTATAGGATACGAACCCTACAAAGGAGAAATTTCTGGACGTAACAAAGGTTCTTTGATTTCTATGGAAAAAGGAAAAGCAATTCCTTATTCTATCGATAAATTGCAAGATCGTGGTAAGTTTTTCGTTGAACCAAATGCTGAAATTTATGAAGGTCAAGTAATTGGAGAAAATTCTCGTGGTGATGATATGTGTGTAAACGTAACTAAAGAGAAAAAACAATCTAATGTTCGTTCCTCTGGAAATGATGAAAAAGCAAGAATTATTCCACCGGTTATTTTCTCATTAGAAGAAGCTTTAGAATACATTCAAAAAGATGAATATGTGGAGGTTACTCCTAAGTCAATTCGATTAAGAAAAATCTATTTGACTGAAACCGAAAGAAAACGTTTCAAAATATAAATTTTGAACTAGTTAATATAAAAAAGTCCTGAGAAATCAGGACTTTTTTAGTTATACGCCACTTGGAATATTATCCAATTTTAACGGATGTCATGGTTAAAGAGCCTCCCACTGATTTGTCATTGAAGAAACGAATCGCATCATTTTCATCTTGCAGTCCAAGATTGTAAAGCAAAGGAAAATAATGATCGGGAGTTGGAATAGCTAGTTGGGCTGCGGTTCCTAATTTTTCATAGGCTATCAGCGATTTTACATCACCAGATTGTATTTTATCTTTAAAAATCGAATTCATTTCAATGGCCCAATCATAACCGTAATTACTCTCGTTAAGTTTGTCCCAAGCTATCATTCTTAAATTGTGAACCATATTTCCGCTTCCAATTAGTAAAACACCTTTTTTGCGCAAAGAGGCCAATTGTTTAGCTAAGTCATAATGGTATTGCGCTGGTTTATTGAAATCAATACTCAATTGTAACACAGGAATATCTGCATCGGGATACATATGTTTAACAACCGTCCAGGTTCCGTGATCTAAACCCCATTCGTGATCAAGTTCCACTTGGGTAGATGTTATTAATTTACTAGTTTCAATAGCTAATTTAGGATCACCTTTTGCAGGATATTGCACGTCAAACAACGCTTGTGGAA
>CANCPC010000035.1 GCA_947379965.1 Flavobacteriaceae bacterium
ACAAATTCAGTAGCTTCAGTTCTTGACCAAACTTTTGGATCAGCAGTCAAAGCACTTCCTTTTTCTCTGTAAGGTACTTGACCAAATAAGTCAATTACATTATAGTAATAAAATGCTCTCAAAAAACGAGCCTCCACAACTTGAGGAGCTGTTCCGTTTTCGATTACAAGATTACAGTTGTAAACTTGAGTTAAAAGTGCATTCCATGAGTTTTTAACCTCATTATGATCTGGTGCCCATGTATGCGTGTGGATTTGTCTCCATGTTGCATTATCATCCCAGTCACCACCACGTGTTGGTCCAACTAATGCATCTGTAGACATTTCATTCAAAGCAAACATTTGACCTTGTGTTTCAAAACCTTGCAATCCGTTGTATGAAGCAGTTAATAGTGCGGCTGTATTAATAGTACCACCTCCGGTATTATTAATGGCTACACCATCTAATACTTGTTCATTTAGATTTGTACAACTTACCCCTAATACTAATGTACCTGTAAATAAGATGCTTTTAATAATATTATTTCTTTTCATCGTTTTTTTAATTAAAAGGTTACGTTAAGTCCAATAGATACACTTTTTGCTCTTGGGTATGATAAATATTCCATACCAGCTGAAGGCACACCATTTAATGTTTTATCAGTATCAACCTCTGGGTCAGTTCCTTTGTATTTAGTAAACAAAAGTAAGTTAGATCCGTTTGCATACAAACGAGCTGATTTAATTTTGTATTTGTCTAAGTTTTTAAAAGTATAACCTAAAGATAAGTTACCTAATCTTACGAAATCACCTTTTTCAAGGTATTTAGTAGAAGGTGAATTTGGATCTCCTTGAGCTTGTGCAGAAGTTGCAGCTGCTTCAGTTACGTTTCTTCCTCCAAGGAAAGCTCCTTTAAAGAAGTATGCATTTGCTGTATTGTTGTAGATGTAATGTCCAAAAGCACCATAGAATGAAGCACTTGCGTCAAAATTTTTGTAAGTAACATTAGTTGTCAAACCTGCGTTAATTTTAGGTAAAGGTTGTTTATCTAAAAGTTTTTTAGCAGCTGTTCCCAAACCAGTGTCATTTCCTGCAGCATCTGCATAAATACCATTTCCTTGTGCATCATATCCTCTCCACTCGTACATGTAGTAGGTGTAGATTGGCATGTTATTAGTGATTACTTGAGCATAAGCTCCAGTTAATCCTTGTCCATTAATTCCACCTGTTGATAAGAAATTTGGAAAGTTTGTCATTTCATTTTTCAAGAATGAAGCATTTCCAGATACATCCCATGTGAAATCATTGTTTCTCAAGATATTGTAGCTTAATGACACCTCAACTCCTTTGTTGATTAAGTTTCCAGGTAAATTTTTGTTACGTGGAGATGGTGGACCTGGTTGAGTAGATGCAGAAGGTACAGGGAAAATCAAATCTTTAGTACTTCTTTGGAAATAATCAACAGAACCTGTTAGTTTATTATTTAACAATGTAAAATCAACACCTGCACCATATGATTTAGTAGTTTCCCATTTCAAATCAGCATTTGCATTACTATCTACAATAAGTTTACCATCTGGACCTTTGAAATTGCTATAATATCCTCTAGAAATTGCAGAGTTAGGAGCGAATTCTTGATTTCCTGTTTTACCAGAGTTTGCTCTTAATTTGACACTATTAATTAATCCTTCTTTGTCTTCGATAACTTTATATGCTACCCCAACAGAAGGGAAATAATCATATTTATTATTAACTCCTAATTTAGTAGATCCATCAGCACGAAGTGTACCAGTTACAATTAATTTTTTGTAAAGAGTAGCATTGAATCTTGCATAGTAAGATTGTAATTCTACTTTATTTCTATGTGAGTATACTCTAAATTCATTCGGAAGCCCACCTTCAATGTTATCAATCAAATTAGTTTGAAGACTACTGTATCCTTTACCAATTGAATTATTTTGAGCATAGTTATAGTCGTAGTAAGAATATCCAACTAATGCATCTAAGTTAACATGTTGACCAAAATCATTGTTGTAATTCAATGTATGCTCAAAAGTTCTGTTGAATTTATCAACATTGTTAATAGCTGCTTGACCATAAGCAGTATTTGATGTTCCTGGAATTGCAGCTTGTGCTACACCTTGAATACTAATAGTTGGCGCTAACTGGCTTTTTCTTGAAGAAGAAGAAGTTTCAACACCAAATAAGAATTTGTAATTCAAATGCTTGTTAATTTTCCAAGTTGTGTTAATGCTTCCTAATAATTTACTTGTATTAGTGTAATCTTGGTAAGAGTTAATTAATTGAACTGGGTTCAAGTAAGTATCACTAATAACATTATAATCACCATTTGCTTTGTATATAGGTAAAGTTGGATTCCAGTATAAAGCGGTACCAATTGCATTTCCTATATATCCCGCATCATTTGAAATTAAAGTAGTTCTATCTCTCATAGAGGCATATACTAATCTAGATTCTACTTTAACAGCTCCACCGAAGAAGTCATTAGAGTTATAAATAGAAGCAGTATACTTATCAAAACCTGTGTTCTTAACAATACCATCAGTGTTTGTAGCTCCAAAAGACATTCTAGTGTTAGAATTATCAGTAGATTTAGTGAAAGATAAATCATGGTTTACTGTTGAACCAGTTTGTAGAATTGCATCTTTCCAGTTGTATGATCTAGCTCCCATATCTGTACCACCAGCTGCTACGAATTGACTTGCACTCATTACTCCAAAATCTCCAGCCATTTTGCTAGAAGTATAAGAAGTACTGTACGTTAATTCAGGTTCTTTAGATTTTCCTTTTTTAGTAGTAATTATTACCACACCATTAGCACCACGTGAACCATAGATAGCAGTAGAAGAAGCATCTTTTAAAATACTGATACTTTCGATATCATTTTGGTTAACAAAGTTTAATGGATTTCTTGGAGATGAATTTCCAGCGATGTTTTCGCCACCTGATGAAACATTTCCACCATCTAATGGTACACCATCAACAACGATTAATGGTCCATTACCAGAACGAATAGAAGAGTTACCTCTAATTCTAATTGCAACACCTGCACCTGGCTCACCACTTGATTGAGTCACCTGTACACCTGCCACTTTTCCTCTTAATAACTCAGCTGGTGAAGGAGCGGCAACATTGTCAAAGTTTTTTGAACTAATTTGATCAATTGCACCCGTAGCATCCTTTTTCTTAACACTTCCGTAACCAATAACGATTACTTCTTTTAATTCTGCTGAATCATCTTTTAATACCACATTAATGGTACTTTTTCCAGCTACATTTACTTCTTGGTTTTTTAGGCCAATGTAACTGAATACTAAAACTGCATTAGCTCCTACTTTTCGGATGGTATATTTACCATCTAGATCGGTTTGTGCTCCGTTAGTTGTTCCTTTTACTAAAACAGTTGCCCCTGGAAGAGGACCACTTGCATCTGATACTTTACCTGACACATCTTGTGAATAAGCCATTCCAGTACACAGCATCGTTAGAAACACCGTCAAGCCTTTAATTAGACTATTTTTCATACGTAATAAATAAGTTTGGTTAGTAATTATATTTAATTAGTTTAAATAACTGCTCAAACATAAATAATAAAATTATGATAATATTAAGAAAATACCAACTTTAACGTTTTCGTAGCGTCGAAAACGTTTTCGATTTTGAAATTAATCTCATAAAAAAAACCTATTAAAATTATTATATGTATAAAAATAAACACATAAAAAAACATATTTGATTATTAAGGCTTGTTTTTAATGGTTTTCTAGTATTTCCTGTGAACACTAAATAAAATGAGCTTTTTATCAGCTATTTTACTATTATTAACACGATTTTGAAGTTTTTATTTTCTGATTTTAGGTCAAATCATCCTAAATTTTATTGATAATTATTCTATAAATCTTAACTTTTAATACTTTATTTAGGATGAAGTATTTATTTGAAATGTCTTTTTGATTTTGAATACCTTTTTGAATAGTAAATGGGCTCAACTTTACTCAAAAGTTGAACCCATTTGTAATTTAATCGGTCTCCAATTTATTTAAAACACTTATTTCTTTATCGTTATATCTCTAAAATTAATCCAGTAGTTTGCTAAATAAACGAACATCAATTTGGTAAAACTATTGGTAAGGTATAAATCTATTTTTTATTCTATGGTAATCGTTTTATTATCCACTCCAAGTCCAATAATTTTTAAAGACTTCCATTTTTTAGGTAAAAGCCCTTTGTTGTATTTCAATCCATTATCAGTTTGTTCTACGCCTCCAAAACCATAAATTACCGCTTGAAGCATGGCTCCAGCACCAGTCGCAAAATAAGGATTGCTACTATTCGCTGATTCCGAGAATACTCCAAATGGCGGACGGCTATTTGGTAAATACGATTTTACAAAGTAGTTATAGGCTTTTTCATTATCGCCTAATCTTGAGTATAAAACCGATAAAACTCCCGAAGCCATTGCTGGTCCATCTTTTTTATCAATTTTTTCGGTGTAATAATTCAAGTCTCTTTCAATTTGAGCTTTATCAGTAATAATATGTAGCGGATAAGCTAGCAAATTGGCGTCGGCCTGTTTAATCGTTTGGCCATTATATCCTTTGTAATCTTGTGTAATTCCGTTTACGCTGTGAATGACTATTTTTTCTGAAACATCCTTCCATTTTGGATCAATTGGTTCGTTCAAAATAGTTGCGGCTTTGATGGTGTTTTTTAAAGCTTCAATCGCCGAAGCATTGGTAAATGAATTGTCATCAACATGTTGTGCATATTCGTCAGCACCAACAACATTCAAAATCGAATAACTTCCGTCTTGATTTTTCACCACACGACTTACCCAGAAATCGGCAATTTCTTTCAACACTTTAAATTCAGATCGCAACCAAGTTTTGTCTTGAGTCAAAGCATAATAATTCCAAAAAGCAATTGCAATATCAGCTGTAATATGCTGTTCGAAAATCCCTGTCAATGCCCAAGTTGGCGTTGCTTCCTCGCCTGTATCGTCTGATTCCCAAGGATACATCGCGCCTTTATAGCCGTAAATAGTGGCTTTTTGTTTGGCTTTCTGCAAACGATCCGAACGATACTCTAAGCACGATTTTGCCATATCAGGTTGCAAGGCCAAAAGCGTTGGATACATCCAAAGTTCCGAATCCCAAAAAATATGTCCATTATAACCTTGAGACGATAATCCCATCGGAGCAATGCTTTGTCTCGTTTCTGGACGGATGTAAGAATATAAATTGTACAAAGCAAAACGAACGCGTTGTTGTGCGTCAAGATCACCTTCGATTTGAATGTCGCCGGTATTCCATAATTCAGCCCAAGCTTGTTTGTGCCGCGTTACTAAATTGTCAATTCCTTGTTGAAGGGCGTAAATTGGTTGTCTTTCGGATTCATTCAAAGGATCGGTGATGTCTTTTGAAGTACAAATTCCGCCCGCTATTGCAAAACGGTATTTTTGACCTTTTACTAATTTTTTAGTAAAACCAACTTCTTTTCCATTTTGTGCCAAATTTTCATTTTGACCATCAAAAAGAAAAGTGGTCGAAGCCGAAACCGTATATTTTCCGTTTAAGGTTTTGGCCGTTGTGCCAAAAACGGGCATCAAATATTGATTGTCCTTCAAAACGCGATACTGACTTTTTGCGTCTTTTAATTCATCGGGAACAATCATATAATTATTGGCAAGGATTTCAATGTCTTTCAAAGGTGTGATTTCTACAATCGCCATCGCCGAATACGGAACAGCTCGATTGGCAAGAATAGAATAATTGATATTCGCCAAATCTTTGAACGAAAATGAAGTCGCACTAATTCCTTCTTTCATCGAAATCACCTGACCCCAATTCGAAATGTTATCCGATTTTATTTCTTGATTATTAATCGTTAAATGTAAATTCAAAAATTCGATTCCACGAACAATTCGGCTAATTCCATTTTCAGGACTGCCTTCGTAAACGCCATTCAATATTATTTCTTTCGTTTTAAGCGGCGTGTCATCAGTAACAATTCCTATTTGACCATTAGCCATGGCTACGCCAAAATAATTTTCGCGAGAGTTAGCTACTAAATGCCATTCATCTGATTTTGTTTGTCCAAAAGTAATTAGACTCAGGGATAGGCTTAGTAACGAAAGTTTAAATTTTGAATTCATGGTTTTTTTATTAAAATTAATACCCAAACATATATTATTTATTCAATAAAAGTTAATTTATTAAAATAAGACATTAAAAAATGGAGCCGATAACGTTTTCGGTCTTTCGATAACGTTTTCGATTATTAGTTTATATTGAATTAAAAAAATGAATTCTATTTTTATAAATTAAATTTATTGATAAATTCACAAAAAAAATGAAATTTTACGGTAATAAATTCTTAATAGCATTCTCATTTGCATTTGCAGTATTGTTATTGTCTTGCAAAACAGGCCATTCAATTGGTGCTATTGACATTCCAACTTCGGAAGCATTACAAATAGATTCCTCGAAAATATATTCAGAACCTTATCGACCGCAATTTCATTTTTCACCAGAAAAAAAATGGATGAACGATCCAAACGGATTGGTATTTTATAAAGGAATTTATCATTTGTTTTATCAATATTATCCCGAAGATATTGTTTGGGGACCTATGCATTGGGGACATGCAACCAGCACGGATTTAATACATTGGCAAAATAAAAAAATTGCTTTATTTCCGGATAAATTAG
The DNA here is from genome assembly GCA_947379965.1 of Flavobacteriaceae bacterium. Classification (GTDB taxonomy): domain Bacteria; phylum Bacteroidota; class Bacteroidia; order Flavobacteriales; family Flavobacteriaceae; genus Flavobacterium. The sequence continues at coordinate 6,709 of CANCPC010000035.1, forward strand.
GACTTATTTTCTCAGGAAGTGCTGTTGTTGATATCAATAATACATCAGGTTTAGGAACTATAGAAAATCCTGCAATGATTGCAATTTTCACCTATCATAATATGGAAATTGAAAAAGCTGGGGGAATAAAAACACAATCACAAGGTTTGGCTTACAGTCTCGACGAAGGTGAAACCTGGAAAAAATATGAAGGGAATCCAATTATTGCGAATCCTAATTTGAAAGATTTTAGGGACCCAAATGTTTTTTGGAACAAGGAAACAAACACTTGGAATTTGATTTTGGTAGCCGGTGATCATGCCCAATTTTACACGTCAAAAAACTTGATAAATTGGAACTTAGAAAGCGAATTCGGAAAAGGAATTGGCGAACACGGTGGCGTTTGGGAATGCCCTAATTTATTCAAAATTAAAGTCGAAAACTCTAACGAAGAAAAATGGGTTTTATTGATAAGTGTCAATCCTGGTGCGCCAAACGGAGGTTCTGGAACGCAATATTTTGTGGGAGATTTTGATGGTAAAAATTTCAAAACCACTCAAAAAGAGACGAAATGGTTTGACAATGGCGCCGATAATTATGCAGGTGTAACCTATAATGATGAGCCCAATACTAAGCGAATTTTTATTGGCTGGATGAGCAATTGGTCCTATGCGAGAGATACTCCGACGAAAAATTGGAGAAGTGCGATGACGGTTCCTAGAGAAATTTTGCTTTCTAAAATGGAAGATAATTACGTCTTGAAAAATGCGCCAGTTGAACAATTAAAATCACAATTGAAAAACGATTTTTCGAAAATGGAGTTGGTTTTAAAACCAAACCAAATGACCACTTTCAATTATAATAATTTGAATCAATCCCAAATAAAATTTAAGGCAGATGCGAAAAATTTAAAATTGGTTTTTTCGAATGAGGTTAAAGATTCTTTGGTACTAAATTATGATAGCAAGCAAAAAACTTTTTCTGTTGATCGTAGCCATTCCGGGATTGTGAATTTTGAATCTAGTTTTGGAAAATTAATTCATACAACCGCAACGCCAAATCTTATTTCGGAAACTTTAGACTATCAGATTATTTTAGATTGGTCGTCGATAGAAATTTTCTTGAATGGTGGTGTTTACAGTTTTACGGAGCAAATTTTCCCTAAAAAACCATATACAAAATTGACGATTCAATCGGATGAAAAACAGCTAATTAAAAACATTTCAATACAAGAAATCAAAGGAACTAGGTAACTCTTTAAAAATTAAAAAAATGAATAACAGGAAAATACTTTATTGGTCGATTATTGTAGCATTAGCGGGCTTTTTGTTTGGTTTTGACACCGTTGTAATCTCGGGAGCAGACAAACAATTGCAACAATTGTGGGGTTCGTCAGACTTGTTTCACGGATTAGTGGTTATGTCATCAGCTTTATGGGGAACTGTAATTGGTGCTATTTTCGGGTCTTTTCCAACGAATATTTTGGGTAGAAAAAAGACTTTAATCATCATCGGAATATTGTTTTTTATATCTTCAATTGGAACTGCATTTGCAAATGATCCAATTATTTTTTCTATTTTTCGTTTCTTAGGAGGAATAGGAATTGGAGCTTCAACCATTGCTGCACCAACGTATGTTTCTGAAATTGCACCAGCTAGAAACCGAGGAAAACTAGTTGCTTTGTACCAATTTAATATTGTTTTCGGGATTCTTATTGCTTTTACGTCTAATTATTATTTGAGAGATATTGGCGAAAACTCATGGCGATGGATGTTAGGAATTCAAGCGATACCTTCTTTTGTTTATACGCTTTTGGTATTCGGAATTCCAGAAAGTCCTCGTTGGATTTTAGAGTATAAAAAAGACCGTGAAAAAGCCATTTCTATATTGAAACAAATCAACAGTGATGCCGAAGTAGAGCAAGAAATGATCGCTATTGAAAAGGAAATGTCACAGGAAGTGAAAGACGAATCTATTTTTATGAAAAAATATAGAAAACCATTATTATTGGCTTTCTTCATCGCTTTTTTTAATCAGCTTTCAGGGATAAATGCTTTTTTATATTATGCGCCAAGAATTTTCGAATTGGCTGGATTAGAAAAATCAGCTTCGTTTTTGAGCAGTATTGGTATCGGAATTATCAATTTAATTTTCACGATGATTGGTATTTCGTTAATCGATAAATTTGGACGAAAAACCCTGATGTACATTGGTTCTGTAGGTTATATTATTTCTTTGGGATTAGTAACTACAGCCTTCTATTTTGAGTGGAAAGGAATGGCGATTCCGTTATTTTTCTTCTTGTTTATTGCCTCACACGCGATTGGTCAAGGAGCTGTAATTTGGGTGTTTATTTCGGAGTTATTCCCAAATAAACTTCGTGCAGCAGGAACTTCTTTCGGGACGTCTGTACACTGGGTTTTAGCAGCTTTAATTCCGTCATTTATCCCATTTTTATTTAAACAAATTGGAACCACAACTGTTTTTAGTATTTTCTGTATCATGATGGTTTTTCAATTGCTTTGGGTGTATTTTAAAATGCCTGAGACTAAAGGAAGAACTCTAGAAGAATTGTCCGAAAGCCTATCAAATAACGAATAAAATAGTATGAAAACGAATGTAGTTTGTTTTGGAGAAGTTTTATACGATGTATTCCCAACGCATAGAAAAATTGGCGGTGCACCTTTGAATGTGGCTTTGCGATTGGCTTCGCTAGGAATTAACGCCCAAATTATTAGCCGAATTGGAAATGATGATATTGGAAAAGAATTAGTTGCATTTATTCAAGAAAATAATGTTCCTACTGATACCATTCAAATAGATCAAACCTATTCTACTGGAGAAGTTTTGGTTCAATTAGACAAGAAAGGATCGGCTTCTTACACCATTAATTATCCTGTGGCCTGGGATGAAATTGAAGTTACGCCTGAAGCTAAAAATGCTGTAAAAAATGCCGATGCATTCGTTTATGGAAGTTTAGTTTGTAGAGATGAAACTTCTTATAAATCCTTATTAAAATTAATAAAAAATGCTAATTATAAAATATTCGATGTTAATTTGCGTGCCCCTTTTTATACCAAAGAATTACTAATAAATTTGTTGAAACATTCTAATTTTATCAAATTTAATGATGATGAATTGTATGAAATTAGCGAATACCTTAATACTCCTTTTCATTCATTAGAACAAAATATATTTTTTATAGCGGAACAAACTAAGGCAAAAAGTATTTGCGTGACTAAAGGGAGTTATGGGGCTGTTTTGTATCACAACGGAAAAATGTATTACAATAGCGGTTATAAAATTAGTGTTGCTGATACAGTTGGTGCAGGAGATTCTTTTCTTGCAGGATTGCTGAGCCAATTACTATTGAACGAAGAACCACAAAAAGCAATCGATTTTGCATGTGCATTAGGTGCTTTAGTGGCCAGTAATGAAGGTGCAAATCCTAAAATTTCAAAGGAACAAATCGCAAAATTTATGAATGTTTAGAATAAGAATTATAACATAAAATGAAAAATAAATTTATAAATATTACTTTTATTATTACCCTAATAGTATCATTTAATATGACAAAAGCCCAAGTTGTTGTTGCAAAAAAATCCCCGGAAATGGAAAAAAATTGGTGGAAAGAAGCTGTTATTTATCAAATATATCCTCGAAGTTTTAAAGACAGTAATGGCGATGGGATAGGTGATTTAAAAGGAATCATATCAAAATTAGATTACCTAAAGAGTCTTGGAATTGATGCAGTTTGGTTAAACCCAATTTATGAATCACCCAATGATGATAATGGCTATGATATAAGTGATTATCGCGGGATAATGAAAGATTTTGGAACGATGCAAGATTTTGATGTTTTGCTCAAAGGAATGCACGATCGCGGTATAAAAGTCATCATGGATTTGGTTGTAAATCATAGTTCGGATGAAAATTATTGGTTTCAAGAAAGTCGTAAATCTAGAGATAATAAATATCGTAACTACTATTATTGGTGGCCTGCCGAAAAAGGAACACCGCCGTATAGATGGAGTTGGTTTGATGTAAATAGCAATGCTTGGAAATATGATGCCCAAACAGATTCGTATTATTTACACTATTTTTCAGCGAAACAACCCGACCTAAATTGGAACAATCCGGAGCTTCGCAAAGAGATTTATGACATGATGAAATATTGGTTAGATAAAGGGATTGATGGGTTTAGATTAGATGCTTTTCAATTTGCGTCTAAAGATCCAAGTTTCCCTGAATTGCCAAAAGAAATTGTTGGTAAACCTTTAGAAATCATCAAATATTATGGAAATGGACCTCATTTGCACGATTATCTTCAAGAGATGAATCGCGAAGTTTTGAGCAAATATCCAAATGCAATGACCGTTGCCGAAGGTGCTGGAGATTCGCCAAAAGCGGCTATGAAATTTGTTGATCCTGACCGAAAAGAGCTCAATATTGCTTATCACTTTGAATCTGTAGATATTGGCAAACATATTTCTGATTTTGGTTTGGTGAAATACAAAGCTATTTTTTCTCGCTATGACCAAGAATTCAAAGATAAAGGTTGGCTTTCTATTTTTATGGCGAACCACGATCAACCTCGTATGGTTTCGAAATTTGGAAATGACACTGAAAAATATAGAGAGCTTTCGTCTAAAATGTTGACCACTTTTGTAATGACAATGCGCGGAACATCCTTTTATTATAACGGAGATGAATTAGGAATGAGTAATATTCGTTTTGATAACATTAATGATTATAATGATGTGGATACTCGAAATGCGTATTTGGGATTAAAAAATAAAGGTGGAGATTTAGCCGCTTTCTTAGAAGATAAAAAACAAACTTCAAGAGAAAATAGCAGAACACCAATACAATGGAATGCAACTGAAAATGCTGGTTTTACAACAGCGAAACCTTGGTTGAAAGTAAATCCCAATTTCAAAACCTTAAATGTTGAAGCACAAGAAAAGGATTTAAATTCACCATTGAATTATTTTAGAAAAATAGTGAAGTTGCGAAAGAAAAATCCGGTCTTAATTTATGGAAAATATACACTTTTAGATAAGGACAATCCAAAGGTTTTTGCATATACAAGAGAATTAGATGGAAAAAAAATGCTCGTTTTGTTGAATTTTACCGCTGATAATGCGACAGTTAATACAGGAATTGATTTAAAAAACGCGAAAATTATAAGTAGTAATTATTTTAATTTAGATTTAATAAATTTTAGTATATTGCGCCCTTATGAAGCATTGATTATTGAAATAAAATAGGAATAATTTTTTTTATTTACCGCAGTTAGGTAATTAGTATGAAAAGAAAAGCATCTACATTATTACTCTTGATTTTGACCACAACATTTCTATATAATGTGGTAGGACTTCACTTGTTGCTTAAGCTACAAAAGGAGCAAGAATGGGTTTCTGTGATGCAAAAAATACCAGATTCAGAATTTAAGGTCATAAAAATGAATGCTACTTTGTATTCCTTTACCGAAGATACAGAGATGGAATTTGTGAATGAAAACGTAACGATCAATAATAAAACGTATCACGTCTTCAAGAAAAAAATCCAGAATAATATTATTAACTTGTATTATTTACCCGTTGAAAAACAATCTTTATCAGATATTAATCTTAAGAAATTAGTCGATAACGAGACTTCCGAAAATGCTCCATTAAGCAAGAAATCAGTCGAAAAAATATTCAAATCTTTCACCAAAAATTATGTTCAAATAGAATCTAATTCTTTTAGTTTCTTGAACGTATCGAATAGTTATGTCCTACATAACGATTTCCAACCTCATGGTTCTCTTCATTCCGGCTACTTAACACGGGATGATTCTCCCCCCGATACGGTTTAATTTTAATTTGTTTTATAGACACAATAATTATCTTAAAAGGTTTTGGTTAGCTTTTAGGGATATTATCTGTTATCTATTATTTCACACCTTACATATAATACCATTTGTGAATTTGGGGAAGCAAATCGCTACGGTTTATTACTGCTGTATATTTCAAATTAGTTTTAATTATTAATTGGGCTAATTTGAAATAACTAGTGGTATAGCAATGTAAGACACGAATCCATTATGGATTTTCACAAAAATTAAAATTAATCTATTACTATTATTTAATGAAAAAATTATACATGATATGCCTTGTTCTGGCAGCGCAACATTTTTATGCCCAAACCGAAATGGATGGAATAATGATGTCTAAAAACAACTTTTGTACAGGAGCTATTTATGAATATAGCAGCTGGGATAAGTACTGGGAAGGCACTTTTAAAAGAGAAAATTTAAACCTCGGAACAGTAACAACTGAAAAAATTGCTATTAACGGCAACTATGGAATAACGGATAATTTCAATGCCATTATCAGTATTCCTTATGTAAAAACAAATGCTTCGGGAGGAACAATGGCGGGGCAAAAAGGATTTCAAGATCTTTCTCTAACCTTGAAATATATGTTTTTCGAAAAATACATAAAAGGAAATCCGCTTTCTTTCTATGCCTTGGGTGGATTTTCAGTTCCAACATCAAATTATGTAGCCGATTATTTGCCTTTGAGTATTGGATTAAGAAGCAAAGTAGGTACTTTTCGATTCATGGGTGATTATCAATTCGGGAGTTTATTTGCTACGGTTTCCGAAGCTTATGTAAAACGTTCGAATATTACCATTGATCGAAATGTGTATTTTACGGATGTAATGCATTATACAAATGAGGTTACTATTCCAGATGCGATTTCATTTAATGCAAGAGCCGGTTATCGTACTTCGAGCTTAATTGCAGAAGCCGTTTTTGATGCTTGGACCACTCAAAAAGGCGGGTTTGATATTACTACAAACAACATGCCTTTTCCCAGCAATACCATGAATATGACCAAAATTGGTTTTAATGGAAAATACTATTTGGAACAAATCCCAGGATTAGCAATTATTGCTGGCGGAAACCATGTTCTTACAGGACGTAATGTGGGTCAAACCGATGCTATTTATGGAGGTTTATTCTATGTTATTGATTTTAAAACTAAAACTGTTACTACAAATGAAAAATAATATATATATCTTTTTAGGGAAGTGTTTCCTAATGACGCTGCTACTTATAAATGTTTCTTGTAATAAAGAAATTATAGAAAATAATCAACACTATCCGCAATTGAATCCAACAAATCAAGATCAACTTGCGGGAGCTTGGAAGCCTATTTTATTGACAACACCAGATCAATTTCCTATTGATGTGCCGGTTGCTACAACAACATCTGCTTATAAAGCGGAAATTAATGAGATTAAAAGTTACCAAGCTAGTATTACTCCAGAGCAAAAACAGATTATTCAGTATTGGAGTGCTGGTGGCGTTTTGCGTTGGAACGAAATTATGCAGACTTTGGTTGCCAAACATAATCGTCCGCCCTATCAAAATCAAGACGGAACGTATCCAGCTCCATCATCGGCAAATCCTTTTGCAAACCCACAATTTCCGTTTTCTAATCCACCGTTTGCAGCTCGTGCTTATGCATATGTGAGCACTGCCCAATATGATGCAATGGTGGCTGCTTGGTATTATAAAAAATTTTACAATCGTCCAGCCCCTTTTGTAGTTGATCCAAGTATCCAAGTTTTAGTTCCACAAAGTACTTTGCCATCCTATCCTTCTGAAGATGGAGTTTTGGCGGGTGTAACTGTTGAAATCTTAAAATTGCTTTTTCCAACGGAAATTGCTTTTATCCAAGAAAAAGCGGATGAGCAAAAATTATACCGAATCATTTCTGGTGCCAATGTAAGAAGTGATGTAGAAGCGGGTGCCGCTTTAGGTAAAAAAATTGCCGCTTTATTTACTACAAAAGCAGCAGCTGATGGAGCTGGAGCCGCTATTGGAAACCAAGCCCTTTGGACACAGCTAGAAACCACAGCTATTGGAAAAGGAGAAATGCCATGGAAATCGTTAGACTTACCGGTTAGACCACCCATGTTGCCTTTATTCGGAAATGTAAAATCATTTTTGATGTCGCCAGCAGATGTAGTTGCTAATCGTCCTGTTCCTCCACCTTCAACAAAATCAACTCAATTTTTTACAGAATTAAATGAAGTAAAAAAATACAGCCAAAATGCCACTCGTGAAAACATGCGAATAGTGACATTTTGGGCCGATGGTGTAGGAACTTATACGCCGCCAGGACACTGGAATGCAATTGCCAATCAAGAATTTGTTCAACAAAACTATAGCGAAGTGCGTTGGGCACGAAATTTAGCTTTGCTAAATATTGCTTTGATGGATGCTGCAATTAGCTGTTGGGATGCAAAATATTATTATTTCAATCCAAGACCAGCACAAATGGATTCTTCAATAAAAACATTGACCGGTGTGCCAAATTTCCCAGCTTATGTATCGGGACATTCCACCTTTAGCGGAGCTGCAGCTGCTTTTTTATCCCATGTAATTCCTGGAAAGGCATCCCAATTTGATGCCATGGCGAGCGAAGCTTCAAACTCAAGATTATTTGGTGCAATTCATTACCGAAGTGATTGCGAAAAAGGTTTGACTTTGGGTAAAGCCGTTGCGAATTTTGCCGTGAATAGAGCCAAAACAGACGGAGCTGAATAATTTTATAATTTACATTTTTAAAAATAAAAAACATGAAAAATACATTTTTCACCATCATATTAATTTTATTATTATCCTTTCAAAGTGAAAGTTCAAGTGCTCAAGGTTGTGTTGCCGTAAGACAAATGGGAGGCTTAAGTATGTGCTCTTCGGATTCGTATAATTTGAATCAAGGCGATATTCAAATCGGTATGAATTACCGTTACTTTCATTCTTGGAGACATTTTATTGGTACAACGGAACAGCCACAACGTCAAACTACCGGCGGTGGTTTTGATGCCAATGGAGTAGAAAGAGGAAATGCAGTAAACATTTATTCTCACGCCGTAGATTTAAATTTTTCTTATGGTTTAACGGATCGTATACAGTTTAATGTAACGTTGCCTTATGTAAATAACGAAAGATCTCAAGTTTTAAAACAAACTAGTCCAGTAGCTAATATATTTAGATATAGTATTTACGCTCAAGGACTTGCAGATGCAAGAGTAAGTGTGAATTATTGGTTAGTAGATCCTAAAAAAGCACATGAAGGGAATGTTATGGTTGGATTAGGTCTAAAATTACCAACAGGTAAACATGATGTTTCTTATGATACTCCACAAGTTGATGGAACAACTAAAAAAGTGATTGTGGACCAAGCTATTTAGCCAGGGGATGGAGGACTCGGTTTTACAGTCGAATTGCAAGGTTTTAGAAAAATATACGGTAAAGTTTATGGCTTTGCTAATGGCTATTATTTGTTTAATCCTAAAGAATCTAATGGTTCTTTTAAATCTGCACCAAAAGCAGGGTTAGCCGGATATAATATATATGCTTGTCCCGATCAATATTTTGCCCGTGCTGGTTTTATGGGATCGGTAGATAAGAAAAACAATTTAACTCTTTCTCTTGCAGGCCGATTTGAAGGGATTCCTGCTTATGATGCTTTTGGTGGTCAAGTTGCTTACCGAAGACCGGGTTATGTAGTAGCCATTGAATCAGGAATTTCCTATCATATAGGGAAACATGGATTTACATTATATGTACCCTATAATTTTATCAAAAACAGAATTCAAAGTGCTGCTGACATCGCTGATCAAAATTTGCAAAACTCTGTAATCACGGATCCAACTAAATATGTACACGTTCAGGGAGATGCTGCTTTTGCAGATTATTCTATCAATTTAGGTTATACCTACCGTTTTAATACTCATAAAAAAATGGAAATGCATTTTTCAAATACTGTAAAGGCAAATTAATATTTAATACTAAATGCCATGAAAAAAGTATTCAACACTTTGTATTTTAAATTTAGTAAAATAGTAGATAAACATAGCGTAAACATGATGCGAATTGCATTGGCTATCGTTTATATTTGGTTTGGTGCACTAAAAATTTTCGGGATGAGTCCTGCGGGCGAATTGGTCGAAAAGACGGTTTATTGGTTTAAACCCGAAATATTTGTTCCTATTCTTGGAATGTGCGAGGTGATAATTGGTCTGGGATTACTTTTCAAAAAGCTTATCCCAATTACTATCGTATTGCTATTATTACATATGGCTGTGACCTTTTTTCCGGTTTTTATAGTACAAGCTGTTTGCTTTGATGTATTTCCATATCAGCCAAGTTTGGTAGGACAATACATCATCAAAAACCTTGTGCTTATTTCTGGAGCCCTTGTTATTGCAGGAAAATATAATGAAAAATATTATGAAAATTTGAATTTGGCTTTACTAAAATAAGTCAATCAAATAATTTTAAAATAGCATTTTTCATTGTAATAAAAACTGTTTCTCGAAAATTTAAACTAACATTTATAAATGAGGTTTATTTTCAGAAGCAGTTTTTTATTCTCATAAAGATAGCCTTTATTTGTATTTCTATTTTTTTAAACCATCAACAAACACTAAAATGAAAAAAATATTTTTTTCTTCCTTAATTTTACTGGGTTATTCTACTTTTTCTTGGAGTCAATCTAAACCAGAAATAGACAAAAAAGTCTCTGAATTACTTTCTAAAATGACAATTGAAGAGAAAATTGGACAAATGACGCAAATTACCGTTACCAATTTTGAAGATAAAGGAAAACCAGGTGTATTAAATAAGTCAAAGTTAATTGAGGCAATTCAAAATTATCATATCGGATCGATATTGAATGTTCCAAATCCAGGTGCTCAAACTCCAAAACAATGGAATGCTGTCCTTACGGAAATTAGCAACGAAGCCAACAAAACAAGACTTAAGATTCCTGTTTTATACGGAATTGATGCCATTCATGGTTCAAGTTATACTGCAGGTGCTACTTTGTTTCCTCAGCAAATAGGAATTGCAGCGACTTTTAACACCGCAATTGCAAAAAATGAGGCCGAAATTTCGGCTTATGAAACCAGAGCTTCTTCTATTCCTTGGGTTTTTTCACCCGATTTAGATTTACCAAGAAATCCATCTTGGTCTAGAATGTGGGAATCCTTTGGCGAAGACGCTTATTTGTCTTCTCAAATGGGAGCTTCTTTTGTTGAAGGTTTTCAAGGAAATGATGTTGGTTCTAAATTTAATGTGGCTTCTTGCATGAAACATTTTATTGGATATGGAAGTACTACAACCGGAAAAGATAGAACGCCAAGTAGTATTCCAGAACGTGTTTTGCGTCAGTTTGATTTAACTATTTATCAAGCAGCAATTAAGGCTGGAGCAAAAAGTGTCATGATAAGTTCAGGCGAAATCAACGGAACTCCAGTTCATGCAAGCAAATATTTGATTACTGATGTTTTGAAAAACGAATTGGGTTTTCAAGGGGTTGTTGTTACCGATTGGCAGGATATTATTTATTTACATACCCGACATAAAGTTGCCGAAACCAATAGAGATGCGGTTCGAATTTCTGTAAATGCAGGAATCGACATGAGCATGGTACCGGAAAATTATAGTTTTTATTCGGATTTGTTAGATTTAGTTTCCAAAGGCGAAGTGCCAATGTCACGAATTGATGACGCTGTTTCTCGAATTTTAAAAATGAAATTCGAACTGAATTTATTTCAGAATACAGTAGCTAATTTAAAGGATTATCCAAAATTTGGTTCGAAAGAATTTATCGATGCTGCCTATAACGCTGCTGCCGAATCGATTACCTTATTAAAGAATAATGCCGCATTGCCATTGAATAAAACAGATAAAATATTGGTAACGGGTCCAACTGCCAATAGTATGAAAAACTTAAATGGTGGTTGGTCGTATAATTGGCAGGGGGAGAATTCGGATAGTTATGCTGCTGATAAATTCACCATTCTTGAAGCTTTGCAAAACAAAGTAGGGATTGAAAATGTACTTTATACAAAAGGAGCAGATCTTGCCATCGAGGACGATGCAGAAATTCAAAAAGCAGTAGATTTAGCCAAAGACGCATCGAAAATCGTCTTATGTCTTGGTGAAAAAAATTACACCGAAACTCCAGGCGATATTAGTGATTTGTATTTAAGTGCTTCGCAAATAAAATTTGCTTTGGCTTTAGCGAAACTCAACAAGCCTATTATTTTGGTTTTAAACGAAGGTAGGCCAAGATTAATTAGCAATTTTGAAGACAAAATGAGTGCAGTTATTCAATGTTATTTACCTGGAAATGAAGGAGCAAGAGCTTTGGTTGATATTCTTTATGGTGATGTTAATCCTAGTGGAAAATTGCCGTATAACTATCCAAGATATCCAAATTCATTGGAGAAATATAACAGAAAATATACAGAAAGTTTAGGCGATGAAGAACAGAATAACGACGCAAAATACGAAAAAAGTTATTCGCCACAATTCGAATTCGGTACCGGATTATCGTATACTACTTTTAGTTATTCAAATTTAAAAATAGATAAAACAGAAATAAACAATACGGATACTTTGACGGTTACTATAGAGGTTACCAACACAGGAAAAGTAAGCGGAAAAGAATCGGTGTTGCTATATTTATCTGATATTTACGCGAGCATTACTCCTGAAGTTAAAGCTTTAAAAAGATTCGAAAAAATCAGTTTAAAACCAAATGAAACTAAAACAGTATCTTTCGTTTTGAATCAAAAAGATCTGCAATTTGTCAGTAACGACTTGAAATGGATTTCGGAAAAAGGAGCTTTTAAAATACTGATTTCTAACCTTACCAAAGAATTTTTCTTAAAGTAATTCGATCACTTTTTATAATTGAAAAGGAATGCTTTTTAGCATTCCTTTTTGTTTTAATTGGTTTCCATCTATCCGTTCATAAACAATTGAGATTGATTCTTAAACCGTAACTATTTTAATAAATTAAAATATTATTTTTAAATAAATATTAAATAAAAAGTAATACATTCGAATAAAATATTTTTTATTAACTCGAAGAAACTATATGAAAGCCACGACCCTCAAAGAAATTGCTGCTATTTTAGGAATTTCAATAACCACGGTTTCTAAAGCGTTAAAAGATTATCCAGATGTAAGTGCTAAAACTAAAAAAGCAGTAAAAGATCTGGCAGAACAACTTAATTTTACGCCAAATAGTTTTGCAGTAAATCTGAGAACTAAGGAGTCTAGAACTATTGGATTGATAATTCCTGAAGTGGTACATCATTTTTTCTCCAATGTTATTAGAGGAGTTATTGAAGAGGCGGATAAAAATGGCTATTTGGTAATTATTTTACAGTCGAATGAATCATTAGAGTTAGAACAAAAACAAGTAGAGCTTTTGTTTAACAAGCGAGTTGATGGAATATTGATGTCCTTATCGAATGATTCTAATGACGACTATCATTTAAAAAGTATTCTAACTCGAGGTATTCCATTTGTTCAATTTGACAAAATATCAAAGCTAATACCAAGTTCTAAAGTGGTTATCAATGATCAAAAAGCTTCAGCAACAGCTGTTCAACATTTAATAGATATAGGTTGTAAAAAAATAGCGCATATTCGGGGTCCCGAAAATCCTCAAAACGCAATAGATCGTTTTCTAGGGTATAAAAAAACATTAGAAAAAAACGCAATACCTTTTGATTCTAAATTAGTGTATACCTGTCAAAATGTTACTTATGAAGAAGGGGTTAAATTTGCAGAGGAGATTCTGAGGGATCATCCCGATGTTGATGGAATTTTCGCTATAACCGATTTAGTAGCAATTGGTGCTTTGTCTTATCTTAATGAAAATCATATTGCGGTTCCCGATCAAATAGCTTTGATGGGATTCAGCAACTGGTTCATGGGGCAAGTAATGGCTCCTAAATTGAGTACAATTGATCAACCAAGTTACGACATGGGTATTGCTGCATTTTCACTGCTTCTCGAAGAGATGAATTCCCGTAAAGCGGGAGGTGTATTTATTCCTAGAATAGTAGAACTTGATACAGAGCTAATTGTGAGAGGCTCTACTATAAAAAAACAATAGATAAAGAGTTGCTAATTTATAAAAAAATGCCTCCAAATAGTCTAACTATCAGAAGGCATTTTTTGTTTCTGCGATTAAATTTTACAATCCAAAAGCTGCTTTTACTTGATCTACAAAATCTAATTTTTCCCAAGTAAACAATTCAACAGTTAGCGTTCTTGTTTCGCCTCCTGGAGCCGAAAAAGTTTTCGTTACCGTTTCTGGCGTACGGCCCATGTGTCCGTAAGCTGCAGTTTCGCTGTATATTGGATTTCTTAATTTCAAACGTTGCTCTATAAAGTAAGGACGCATATCAAAAAGTGATTCTACTTTTTTGGCAATTTCTCCATTAGTCAAATTTACTTTTGAAGTTCCGTAGGTTTCAATAAAAATCCCCATTGGTTTTGCAACACCAATAGCGTAAGAAACTTGAACCAAAATCTCATCAGCAACTCCTGCTGCAACAAGGTTTTTAGCGATGTGACGTGTTGCATAAGCCGCACTTCTGTCTACTTTACTTGGATCTTTTCCGGAGAAAGCACCACCACCGTGTGCTCCTTTTCCACCGTAGGTGTCTACAATGATTTTTCGTCCTGTTAATCCGGTATCTCCGTGAGGTCCACCAATTACGAATTTCCCTGTTGGATTAATATGATACGTGATTTTATCATTGAATAAATGAGCGTATTGTGGATTGCTTTTGATGATTCTTGGAATCAAAATACCAACTAAATCACTTTTAATTTTTGCCAACATTGCTGTTTCTTCATCAAAATCATCGTGTTGAGTCGAAATTACAATCGCATCAATACGAGTTGGTTTGTTATTGTCATCATATTCTAAAGTTACCTGTGATTTTGCATCGGGACGTAAATAAGTAATCTCAGTGTTTTCGCGACGTAAAACGGCTAATTCTTGTAATAATTTATGGGATAAATCCAAAGCCAATGGCATGAAGTTTTTGGTTTCATTAGTGGCGTAACCAAACATCATTCCTTGATCACCCGCTCCTTGCTCTTCTTTGCTTGCTCTGTCAACTCCTTGGTTGATATCGGCAGATTGCTCATGAATAGCCGAAAGAACACCACAAGAATTGGCTTCAAACATGTATTCACTTTTGGTATAACCAATTTTATTGATCACATCTCTAGCAATAGTTTGAACATCTAAATAAGTATTCGACTTCACTTCACCAGCAAGAATTACTTGTCCGGTTGTAACCAAAGTTTCGCAAGCTACTTTTGACTCAGGGTCAAATGCCAAAAAATTATCGATTAATGCGTCTGAAATTTGATCAGCAACTTTGTCTGGATGTCCTTCGCTTACAGATTCTGACGTAAATAAATAGGCCATAATAATATGTTTTTTAAAATTAAGCGAGAAAAAAATGGATTGCTGGGAAATACTAAAGGAGTGTTTCTGCTTTAGCATTTTTTTAACGAGGTTGCAATCAGTTCAAATTTTTCCTCTAATATTCGAGTGCAAATGTATGAAACCAAATTGAATTGCAAATTATTCTTTGCTTTTTTTTGATGTAAAATTTTCAAAGGTTTTTTTGTGGAATAATTAGCATATCCGATAGGAATCAATATTTTTTATAGAATTATTTGCATATCTCGATAAAAGTTTGCATATTTGTTAAATAAAAATGAAGATCATGAATTTAAATGTATGCAAAATGTCAAAACACTTTCAGGATAATTCCTGTGGGTTGCTCATTGCTTAAATTTTAAATCAAAATTATATAGCTAAAGCCTCCCACAAAACGGGAGGCTTTTTTTTTGAATTATTATAAATTAAATCACAAATACCATGAATAACTTTAAACAACAGCAGCTGAACAAGTACAACGTCAAATCGATGAATTGTGTCAAGTTTATGATGTGCATTTGTGTCAGTTGATTCCGAAAGTATAAGTTTTAATACAACTTAAAACCCTTTTGGATACCTATCTAAAAGGGTTTTTTGTTTTTCAAAAAATTAAACAAAGCTGAAAGGACTTCAGTTTAAAAATCTAAAAAAAAGTAAAACATCTAAAAATATAACATTATGAAAATTCTAAAATATATTTCAACAGCATTTCGATTTATTAAAAATTTGAATTCTAAAGAAACTTCGACTCCAAAAAAAGGAGGTAGTACTTTATTGTCCTTAATAAATTCTAAGGAAAATGAAACGCTTTTTATCTAAATATAATTAGATGAAAATAGGTTTTATAATAATAAGAACTTCAATTTGTCTTTCCATAGAAATCTTATTTTATGATTTCAAGATTTTTATGGAATGACAATTTTGGTATTGAAATTGCTGCTTTAAAATGAAACCTAAAAACCAACTTGCGTTAAATTTGGTTGTTACAAAAAATTGTAGTTAATTTGTACCTTTAAGTTCGAAAACGTATTGAAATGTTATAAAGAAAGGCAGAGGGATTAGACCCGATGAAGCCTTAGCAACCCTTCGGTAAATCGAAGAAGGTGCTGCATTCTACCACGCAAAACGTGGAAAGATAACTCACGAGAATTCTTCTAGTTTACTTCTAGCTTTCTTTCTAATATTTCCACACACAAATCAAAAAAACACAAAAGATTTGAAATTGGAAAAAAAACCATCAACTATTAAAATACAAAATTTCACCACCGAAAGTGGCGCTTTTTACGCATTTATAAACTTAAGTTATCAAGTTTTTGGACAAGCGTTAAACACCGCTCCAATCGTTCTAGTGAATCATGCTTTGACTGGAAATTCTCAAGTTATAGGTGAAAACGGTTGGTGGAACAATCTTATCGGCGAAAACAAAACTATCGACACCAATAAATACACGATTTTAGCTTTCAACGTTCCTGGAAATGGTTATGATAAGACTTACATTGAAAATTATCTTGATTTTAATGCGAGAGATATCGCCAGACTTTTTTTGGAAGGAATTAAATTTCTAAATATTAAAGAATTATTTGCTCTCATTGGGGGGTCTGTAGGTGGCGGTATTGCATGGGAAATGGTGGCTTTAGCACCTAAATTAACTCATAATTTTTTCCCGATTGCTTCCGATTGGAAATCGACAGATTGGTTGATAGCGAATTGTTATCTTCAAGAAAAAATATTGAATAATTCTTCGAAACCTATCGAAGATGCTCGTATTCACGCTATGTTATGTTATCGAACGCCAGAATCTTTCAAAGAAAAATTCCAGCGAACTTCAACAGATTCTTTAGATTCCTTTCAAGTGGAAAGTTGGTTGAATCATCATGGGGAGAAATTGCAAAAACGCTTTCAACTTTCGGCCTATAAAATGATGAATCAATTGCTTAAAACCATTGATATAACTAGAGCTAGAAAGTCTTTTGAAAGTATAATTACCGAAGTTGACGCCAATATTTACATCATCGGAATCAATTCGGATTTGTTTTTTACAGCAAACGAAAACAAAGAAACCTACAACGAAATAAAAAATTTTAAACAGAACGTCTTTTATAGTGAAATTGATTCTCAACATGGGCATGATGCTTTTTTAATGGAATATGATCA
This sequence comes from Flavobacteriaceae bacterium, assembly GCA_947379965.1. GTDB lineage: Bacteria > Bacteroidota > Bacteroidia > Flavobacteriales > Flavobacteriaceae > Flavobacterium. The sequence continues at coordinate 24,174 of CANCPC010000035.1, forward strand.
ATTAAACATTTTGCTAGATGTAGTATTTAAAAATAAAAAAAATAAGATGAAAATATTAAAATTTGGTGGAAAATCATTGGCCAACG
>CANCPC010000036.1 GCA_947379965.1 Flavobacteriaceae bacterium
AAAAAGATTTTAAATTTTTAATTGATTTAATAGAATATAATGAAAGTTTTGACGAGGGTAATTTGAATGTTGAATTAGCAGAGGAAGATAATGAGAATGAAGAAGAAGAATTTGTTATTTCTAGTGTTAAAATAGTTAGAGCTCAATATAATACAAAATGTTTTGAACTTGTTTGGAATGATGGTTTTACTGAATTCATTTCTTTCATTCAAATTATTAATAGACACAAAATGACTAAAGATAATTTATTTATTATAGCTTGTAGAAATGAAATTCAGAATGATTTGCAAAAAGTAAAACAAAAATATTTTGATGAATATTCTAAATTGGGTATGGCTAGGTGTCAAGAAACAAATAATCTTTCAAAGTGGGAGGAACTAGTTGTTGACCATAGGCAACCAAATACTTTTTCAATGATTGTAGATAGATTTAAAGAAATCAATTTTGTTGAAATAGAAAATATAGATTATAAAATAGATGATAATAACAGATTAGTTTTTGAAGATAGTTTGTTATCAGAAAAATTTATAAATTATCATAAAGAAAAAGCAACTTTGCGTATTGTTAGAAAAGAATTAAATTTGAGCAGAACAAATATGGCAAAAGTTCAAATTCAAAATAAAGATTTGCGAATAGAATAAAAGTTCATTGACATAAAATGGTAATCTTAAACAGCCAAACCACAACTGGAAGTTATGGCATCTGCCTCGCAAAAGATGCAGTATCTGACAGTTGTGGTTTGATTAAAGATTAGAAAACACGATATTATCCAAACAAATACGAGTAACATCGTACCCGTTGTGGTTTGATTAAAGATTAGAAAACACGATATTGGAAAAATTGGAGCAAGTCAGGGCGAAGAGTTGTGGTTTGATTAAAGATTAGAAAACACGATATTTATATAAGCATCTACTCTTTGTCTTTGGTCGTTGTGGTTTGATTAAAGATTAGAAAACACGATATTATTGTTATTATAGTATGAAGTTAGAAATTAGTTGTGGTTTGATTAAAGATTAGAAAACACGATATTTACATTAGCTGCTGGAGATACAATTTATTTGTTGTGGTTTGATTAAAGATTAGAAAACACGATATTTGCAGTCTTTAATTCATCTGCATTAGAACTGTTGTGGTTTGATTAAAGATTAGAAAACACGATATTAAAAGGTTTTCGAACTTGATGAACCGCCGTGTTGTGGTTTGATTAAAGATTAGAAAACACGATATTCAAACAAGAAGAAATCGGAGCAGTAATACAGTTGTGGTTTGATTAAAGATTAGAAAACACGATATTTTGTTGTCTTTGTCTTTGTCTGTCTGTTGCGTTGTGGTTTGATTAAAGATTAGAAAACACGATATTGATACCACTTAAATCCGTTCAAATGGTAATGTTGTGGTTTGATTAAAGATTAGAAAACACGATATTTCCTGCTCATTTGTATCGTCATCATTTACTGTTGTGGTTTGATTAAAGATTAGAAAACACGATATTTATATACACACGAAAGAACTAGAAGTACAGGTTGTGGTTTGATTAAAGATTAGAAAACACGATATTAATATACCCTAAATTTCTTTGTCTTGCATCGTTGTGGTTTGATTAAAGATTAGAAAACACGATATTGCCAATTTTAAAAGTTCGACGCGGGCGTCCGTTGTGGTTTGATTAAAGATTAGAAAACACGATATTTATATTTTTTTTATAAACCCCATTTCTTCCGTTGTGGTTTGATTAAAGATTAGAAAACACGATATTGTTAGATATTACTTTATTTTGCATAAAGTAGTTGTGGTTTGATTAAAGATTAGAAAATACGATATTTTTTACTGACAAAATACTTTTTACCGCTTTGTTGTGGTTTGATTAAAGATTAGAAAATACGATATTTAATGTTCCATTCCGCCTCCGCACCATTCTGTTGTGGTTTGATTAAAGATTAGAAAATACGATATTGCCAATAGGAACCAATGCCGGAACCAATAGTTGTGGTTTGATTAAAGATTAGAAAATACGATATTCGCTTTTTGTTCTGCTTTGCTAACTACTTTGTTGTGGTTTGATTAAAGATTAGAAAATACGATATTTTAAACCTACCTTAAACAACTACGACAACCGTTGTGGTTTGATTAAAGATTAGAAAATACGATATTGCATTAAAATTTATTATTTTAGTTCCTGAGTTGTGGTTTGATTAAAGATTAGAAAATACGATATTATTTGGTTTACGATTAGCATCTCTTGCATCGTTGTGGTTTGATTAAAGATTAGAAAATACGATATTATCAAGACGAAATAGCTAAAAAAGCTACTAGTTGTGGTTTGATTAAAGATTAGAAAATACGATATTATTAGATGAGTTTTTAGAATGTTTTGTCAAGTTGTGGTTTGATTAAAGATTAGAAAATACGATATTGATACATTAGATACACGAACTAATGCAACGTTGTGGTTTGATTAAAGATTAGAAAATACGATATTTGTCTCTAGGACCAGGCACCAATCATGCCCGTTGTGGTTTGATTAAAGATTAGAAAATACGATATTAACGGCAGACAAAATGAATATCGTAAATGAGTTGTGGTTTGATTAAAGATTAGAAAATACGATATTATTATTGAAATTGATTAGCATTGATGGTGCGTTGTGGTTTGATTAAAGATTAGAAAATACGATATTCAGTAGATATTAGAGGTAAAGCAGTAGAACGTTGTGGTTTGATTAAAGATTAGAAAATACGATATTGGATAATTTAGACACAAGAAGTAACGCTACGTTGTGGTTTGATTAAAGATTAGAAAATACGATATTTATACCAATTCCATTTGTTGAAGTAACTTCGTTGTGGTTTGATTAAAGATTAGAAAATACGATATTGAATTTATTAATCTTGGGAAATGTTCCGAAGTTGTGGTTTGATTAAAGATTAGAAAATACGATATTTAAAGTAAGGTATAGATATGGCGGTAATGGGTTGTGGTTTGATTAAAGATTAGAAAATACGATATTTTTTGCAGGGCATAAATAAGGTTTTAGGCTGTTGTGGTTTGATTAAAGATTAGAAAATACGATATTCCAATGCAAAAACCATACTTAAAACCTATTGTTGTGGTTTGATTAAAGATTAGAAAATACGATATTTTGAACTTATCGGCTATTTCATCCCATTTGTTGTGGTTTGATTAAAGATTAGAAAATACGATATTCATCAGCATCATAAATAACATTTTTAAGAGGTTGTGGTTTGATTAAAGATTAGAAAATACGATATTAGTTGGTTTGTTATCTTCTGATAATCAAGAGAATAAAGTGTTATATCGTGATAAAAAATGCTTCTTTTTTGCAGTGATAAGGCAAGATTGAAGCATTTTTTTATTTCTAATAATTCAGAATTATAGGAATCACAAACTCAATTGTAATAATTTGTATATTTGTAAAAATAGGTAGTATGAAAGTAGTTATTGAAACCCAAGAAGAATACAAAAACATGTTGGTAGAAATTGCAACTGCCATAAAAGCAAAAATTACTATCGAAGATAAAGAAATTGATTTTTGGGAGGAACTGCCTGAGCATGTAAAAGCAGGTATCCTTGAAAGTCAAGAACAATACAAGCAAGGGAAATTTTCATCACACGAAGAAGTTATGGCTAAATATAAAGCTAAATACAAACTTTGAAAGTGATTTGGTCAGAAAATGCCGAAATTTCCTTTGATAAAATTGTACTATATATTGAAGCTAAATACGGTGTTGTATCTGCTGAAAAATTTATTCGAAAAGTAGATTCTGTAATTCATTCCATATCCAAGCAGCCTTACATTTATAAAAGTTCTAATTTTAATAACCAGCACCGGAAAGCTACAATAACTAAACAATGTTCCCTGATTTACGAAATAAATAAGGAAAATATTCTTTTGTCTTACTTTTGGGATAATCGACAAGAACCACTTATTTTTTAAAATAATTCCAATTGTGTTGGCTGTGCTTCCTTTGGTACTTCGGCTTTTCCCCAAAAATTGAGAATGTTGCCAAATTGTTTATCGGTTATTCGCAATACACTTACTTTGCCTAAAGGCGGTAGTAATCTGTGTATTCGTTTTTCATGAACATCAGCACTTTCGCTACTAGCACAATGGCGGACATAAACAGAATATTGCATCATGCTAAAACCATCTTTTAATAAATGGTTTCTAAATCCAGAAGCGTTTTTCTTGTCTTTCTTTGTTTCGGTCGGGAGGTCAAAAAATACAAATAGCCACATAATTCTGTATCCGTTTAGCTCCATAAATTAGGATATTTTATTTTCTTTCTTTCTCCTGTATAGCATTGTTGAAGAGAGCTAGCCGTTTTTTGTAATGCCACCATCAAAGGGCTTTTTTCCTCTTTGAAGTAAACTGTTCTCGTGAGTATTTGTAAAAGCTCCGATTTAAGAAAAGTATTCAATTCTTGTTCCTCATACTTTTGCATTAACTCAAAAACCTTTTCGTCCACTACAGGTCTAAAAGGTTCCATTATGTCATCTGCCAAAGCAAATGCATTGTATTTGCTTTTGTGGTGAATGCCCAATGTATTTAATAATCCACTTCCTGATAATGCTCTTGCGGTTGCAGCTCGTAGAATAGCATAACCATAATTCAAGAAATTATTAGGATAATCACCAAATCGTTCTCTTTTAAACTTAATATCAAAAAATGTTTTCCAATATTGACTGGCTGCAACCCCCTCCATATTACTAGTGTCACCACTTAATACTTTAGTGCATAAAAAATCAAAGGAATTTTTCGTACCAGTTATTTTTTCAAGTAAGATTCCCTGATTAGTAATTTTTGTAATAATGGTTTGTTGCCATAATTGTTTTTTTAGTGGAATAGAAGCTTCAATTTGATTTTTGAAAATTTCTTGCTGAATATGATGGCTATTGAGATTTAGAAACATTCCATTGGGTAGATGATTTCTGCCACATATAATTACTGACGTGTTATTCTCCACCAACAAATTCATAGCCGGTAAACTCAGGTATATTTCTTGATGGTCGAGGACTAAAAAGCCAATTTCTTCAATGGGAATAGTACTTTCTCGAATTTCTGATTTGATTACTAATTGAAGGTTTTTGGCGGTAATAGCTGTTTTGTTTTCGATGAGAATGGATTTCTTTATCATACTAAAGTTATTTTTTGTACAATGTAGGAATTGTCAAAAAGATAACTTTACGGAAAACCTCATTTTTATTATTCTGTGGATTGCGTTTAGGGGGTGAAATGTAAATCCTACGATTTTTTTAGGTAGATTGTTGCGCAAAACCCGACCCTTTTGGGTAGCGCACCCAAAAAAAAAGTCCCACCGAAGCAGGACTAAAGATTTAATTATATATTTTTTTTAGTTTTCTATTGTTTCACTTCTTTTAGCAACTAATAGATCTTTTATTTCTCTAGCTTTTTCTTCCGTTAAGTCATAGTTTTTCATGACCAACATTGCGATTAATGTACCCATAATTGGGATTCCAGAGAAGAATAGTCTTAAACCTGTTACTGCGCCATCAGCTTGAACAGGTAAATTAGGATCGAATCCTACTGCCGACATAATTACTCCTGTTAATAATCCAGCAATAGCAAAACCAAATTTTACCATCCACCAGTATATTGCACCAAAGATTCCCTCTCTTCGTTTTCCTGAATTTAACTCATCCATATCGCAAACATCTGCTGTCATTGACATCATCAAAGTAAACAAACTTCCAATTCCAAAAGAAAAGAAAGGTAATGCGAATATAAACATATACGGTTTTCCTGGAATAAATAGAAACCAAAGTAAAATATAACCAAAAATAGAAATTCCTTGACATACTAAAAATGCATTTTTTTTGCCCATTCTTTTTGAAATATTAGCTACAATTGGAATAACAATAAATGTGGTTGCTAAAGCGCCTAAACAGCCAAATAGGGTTGGCCAAATACTTGCTTCAGAAGTACTACCATTAAAAAGGTAATACACAATAATAAAAAATGTAAAACCGGCAACAGTATTGAATGCATTAAATATTAAGAAAGTAGCAATGCAAAGTTTTCTGAAAGGTTTATTTATAAATGCTTCTTTGAAACTTTTGAAAATTTCTTTGAAACTTCCACCTATTGTTTTGAACGTTAATGGTGAGAAATTTTTCTCATCTTTTGTAGATTTACTCTTGATAAAGATAGCAGGAACCATTGCTAATAGCATACATGAAATTCCTACCCAAACAGCCAATGTTCTTGTGGCTGTATCTGCATTAGGAAACCAACCTTTGTCATACATAATCACCCAGAACCAAGGAGCTATTACCCATGCCCATTGTCCAATCCATTGTGAAATTGCCATGATGCTGGTTCGTTCATGAAAATCATCGCTCATTTCATATCCCATAGCTACATAAGGAACGCTAAAAACAGAAAGCCCAATATAAAAAACAAACGACCACAAAAGGAAATATATAAAATTATAATCGATACTATTTTCGCGATACAATTGCCACATAATTACGAATGAAATTCCCATTATAATCGCACCAATGAACACATACTGCCTTCTTCTTCCCCAAACAGATCTTGTATTATCAGTGATAAATCCCATTATTGGATCTATGAAAGCGTCAAATATTCTTGGCAAGAAAAACAACATACCCCACATCCAAGCAGGAAATTTTAAATCTTGTACCAAAACAACCATAAAAATTCCAAGTGCAGCGGGAAACATTTGGTTTGCTAACATACCTAGTCCAAATGCAATTTTTTGACCCATAGGAACCTTTTCGTTTGGGTTAGAATTACTAGTTTTCATATTTAAAGAATTTTAATTTTTATATTTTATTTGTTATCTCAAGCTATCTTCGGTAATAGAAATTTCAATTTGCACAATTTCACCTGTGCGATTAAATATTTTTTGACTGAGTATAGTGTCTAATTCTAGTGATTGCATTGTATCACTATTTCCGTTTTTATAATTCACTTTTAAAGCATTTTCAGCATCGATTTTGTAAATTATAGGTACCTGACAATAGGTAAATGCAATACTATCTTTTTCTAATTGTATGGAAATATGCGAACCATCAATGGCAACAAAAACGACCTCTTGATTTTGAGTTAAAAATTCATTTTTGTTCAAGAGTGCTGGTTTAAATTGTAATTTTCCGTTTTGTAATAGGACTCCCAATTCGCTTAATCTAATTAGGACATCTTCTTTTACCTGACCGGTCATCCCTGGTTGTTGTGCTCCTCGATGCTGTGGAGTATGTGAATAAGGATCAGTAGGGAAGGCCCCATAAACAGCCGGTGATTTGTGTACTCCGATTCCTTTTCCTATTTCGTCATAATGAGCGTTTAATGCACGAATCACTGAAGGTTCTTCTTTATCCTTAATTGCTTTTAGGCAAATTTCTTGAACGGCCAAATGAAGTTTTGAAACCATATGCCAATATATTGAACCCAATCCCTCATAGGCAAAAAATGTTCCTGACCTTCCGGTAAAAGCTTTATGATTAAAGACTTCTTCAAAAAGTTGTAATAACTCTTCTTTTTCCTTTTTTACTAATGACTCAAATTTTATATCGTGGATTAATGAATCTAATTCTCGCTTTAAATCATTGGCATTGTGAAAATTACCATTAAAGTGAAACCCGCCTTTTATATCCTGATTGATAATTTGATAATTAGATTCGCTAAGAAGTTTTTGGAGTAAAAGTGACTTTAGAACCTTTTCTTGTGGAATATTATTTTTTTCTAAAAATTTAGGAAGATTTTTATTCGGATATAATAGATAGCTATTTTGGTCCGCTCTGTATAAAGCACTGGCACGCAATGCATCTAGAATTTGAAGCGCTTCTTTTGCTGCGATGGTACCTGAGCATAATACTGCTACTTGACCTTCTAACATTTCAGACAGTTGCGAAACAGCAACGCCTTCTTTTTCGATTGACATTAAATTATAAGCATGGTACAATTTATCTTGTCTTTGATTGGCTTTTATTGAATGATCAATAAAATCTAAAGAAACTTGTGTAAAAGTTTTTAGATCCGCCATAGATTGGTTTTTTTTCTTGCCACTAAATTCACCGCCATAAATTTGAATACGATACTCAGAGGCTGCTTTCCCCAATCGATCTAATATGTTTTTTCGAGTTGAATCGTCAATTTTCCCTGAAAGTAAATGATGATTTTCTACAAAACATGCTCTAGTTTCATTAAAAAAGGCAACCATTTCATCTGAAATTTTAATAGTATCTATATTGGAATGGTCTAATAGTTGATTGAAAAAATATAAAAATCGTCTTAAATAGTAAAGCGTTACCATTGAAACTCCATTGCCAACTAAGGCATTGTTTGCATCGTTCCATTCTGGTCTTTGGGTATTCATCCAGATTCCACCTTCAGGTATGAAATTGGACAATTTAGCCAATACGGTAGCCAATATCTTTTCGATTAAATTGACATGATAAATACTTCCGTCTTGACTTTTTAACAAAGCACCATCAGCACCAATTTTATCTTTCTGGGCGTTTATTTTTCCTTCCCACTTATGGTCATATCCAATGGTATCTTTAGGGTTATTTAAAATTTCATCATAGGATTTAATGGTATATGGAACGGCAGCGTAAACGAATACTTCTTTTTCGAAATAGGAGTTTAATTTTCCAGGAGTATATTTTTCAATAAATTCAAGGAATTTTAATAAGTATATAATTTGATGATCTCCCCAGTAACCTATGTATGACCATGTATTATCTGGCTCAATAGCTTCCCAATCAAAACCATCTTTAGTAACGCGGTAGGGATTGTAGCCGTCAAAAGTAGAGGCGTTTAAAAACTTAAAAATCATACCATCAATAAATTGAGGATAAGAATAAACTAATGTTTCCCAGTTTTGAAAAATATCTCTCCAGTTACCTTGGTAATCTAAAATTTTTGAACCGTCTATTTCACTAACTGTATTTATTGAAAATTTGTTCCAAGGTCTGCTTGGATCTCCATGTCTTCTACTGAATTTCAATGGTAAATATTCAGTAGCAAGACGTATTAAATCGGAGTCATTTTCCGTACTTAATAACTCTTGTAAGTCAGAAAAGGAGAATATATCCTTTAGATTCGAAGTAAATGATTTATTATTATGAGCCACTTCATTGTTAGCATGCAATAAATAAGAAGTGAAATCCTTTTTTTCTATTTGATAGTTATTGTCAAAAATTCCGCCACGCATGCAATTAAAAAGTACATTCGAAAAATGACGTGTATCTTTTCTTTTATCTGCTGTAAACTGTAAACCATCTGCATTACCATTCAGGGATATGAGGTTTTGTTTGCCTAAATCTATATCTTGTAGCAGTTGGCTCTCTAATTGTTTGTTATTGATTATGGCCTCACAAAGCTCAATTACTTGGGATTGATTTTGGTTTACATTGGCTATTATTTTCCAGCTTTTCGAAGTGTTATTTAACAAGTGAAGTTCAGTAGATACAAAATAGGCACCCTTTTCCCCTTTAATGTCATATTCTGTTTGAATTTTTTGTTTTTTTCTAAAGGCAGGAAGCTGTAAAGAAGATAATAAAATAGTTAAATTTTCAAGGCCTAAAGACCATGCGATATTTGCTTTAAGCGCTTCACTAGGTTCGGCCTTATCAACAATAATAGCACTAAGGGCATAAATACCTAAGCCACTTTCTGAATGTAATTCATTTCTTTTGTAGCCATCAACTAGGTTACTGGTGCTATTTTGCAAGTCACTGCCAACACCATTAGGCAAAATGTTTTGAATCCCGTCTAATAATGTTATAGAATAATCATTATTAGAAAGGTTTATGATTTCAGATTTTTTAACAAAACCAAATTTATTGCTAGAATTCCATTGGTATCTAAAAGTAAGTTGGAAATCGTGAAGTGTTTCTTCAAAAATAATTTTATTTCCGTATAAATTTTTATATAAATTTCTTGTTATAGTATACGTATCATTAAATCGTTCTGAAAAGGGTTCCCAAATAAAAATTTGATTTTCACATTGAATTTGAAAGATAGATTTACTACCGGTAATATCAGCAAACTCAGTTATTTTATCATCGGTATAATAGGGGAAGAGTGCAAATTCTGCATTTTTTCTTCCTGCGGAAAGGCCTCCGTTACTTGAAATAAACATCCAATGATTCGAGTCACTAACAATACTCATAAAAAATGGGCGTAAGCTGTCGCTATTAGATATTTTATAGAATTGTTCCCCTTCAATAGATAGTAAATCTAGAGAAACGGTTTTATCTTTAGGGTCGAAAGTATTATCAACAAATGAGGTTTGACTCGTACTCATCTTTATAATTTTATTGTATAAATGGGTTGGTTTTAGGCATTTTTTAATCCAAAATTAACATTAGACGATCTGTTTTTTAATCAAGTCTAATGTTGATTTGGATTTGGTACTATAAAAGAGTTATTTATTTATAAACTCTTACGTAATCAACAGTCATTGTTTGAGGGAAAGGAGTTAATGTATTTGGGTCTCCTACAAAATTTCCGCCTACTGCAACATTCAATATTAAAAAGAAAGGATTATCAAAAACCCATTGTCCTTTAGATTCAACATCTGATTTTTGAATTCTTTTAAACAAATAATCGTCAACAAAAAAATCAAGTTTATTTTCGTCCCATTCTACAGCAAATACATGAAATTGGTTGTCATATCTACTGTTAAATAACCCATTTGTTGCTGAAATACCATCATTACCTGAATATCCAGGGCCATGAATTGTACTTTGAATAATATTAGGTGTTTGTCCTCTTAATTCCATGATGTCAATCTCACCACATAGTGGCCAAGTAGCAGTATCAACATTACTACCTAACATCCAGAAAGCGGGCCATAATCCTTGACCAAAAGGGGTTTTAAGTCGTGCTTCAAAACGACCGTATTTTTGCTCTAAAATTCCTTTTGTTTTGATTCTTGCCGAAGTATAGGTTGCACTTAGATAGTTTTCTTTTAATGCGGTTATGAGTAAATTACCGTTACCATCCATAGAAACATTTTTAGGTCGGTTGGTATAATATTCTAATTCTCTATTTCCCCATCCATTTGCGCCTGTACCTATATCATAACTCCATTTTGCTGCATCTGGTGAGTCTCCGGAAGCACCATTGAATTCATCGCTCCAAGTCAATTGCCAATTACGGTTTGGTAGTTTTTGAGACGTATCAATGTTGCAACTGTATATCCCTAAAAGCATTAGGATGGCGATGTATTTGCCTCTATATTTTTGTATTTTATTATTCATATTTTTTAATTAAATTGTTATCAATCAATTTTCTATGTCTTTTTTAATAAATAGTATTTCTATAAATAATCTATTTATTTCATTTTAATTGTGGTATAAATAGACGTTATCTGCATAGAAATTAGAAATATTTGCGCCTGAGAATATCACTTGAGCTAGGTGTGTTTTACTAGTTACGCCAGTAAAACTGCTTAGAGGAATATCAAAACTCACCCAATTTTTTGCTACTAATTTAGGACTTGTATATGTTAAAGTACTACTGGTATCATTTCCTCCTCCATAAGCACCGTCTGCGCCAAAATCTACTAATTGTATAGAAAAATTCGAACCTGAAATTAATGGATTTGGAAAGTAGATATCGACATGTAAATACGTCATAGTAGAAGCATTAATGGTTGGTTTACTAAACTGCATACCCACAAAATTAAAATTGGTATAGTTCAAAACAGTGTCACCATTTACATTAAAATCTGCTGATAATGTAGTTTGATAAGGCGCCCAATACCCATTATAATATTCTACAGGGACATTTGGATACGTATTACTATAAAGAGATACTACATTTGCAGCTAATTTTGTTGGAGTAGGAGCTGCAGTATAGGATCCTAATGATTGTATTGTAAGAGAACCTTTTGCAGCTACACCAGCTAATGTTGCAGTAATAGTTGCTGTTCCAGTTCCAACGGTAGTCACAACTCCAAGTTCATTAACTGTTGCTACAGCTGGATTTGATGATGTAAAAACAAAATAATTAGGTGATGTAGTCACAGATTGATTATAACCGTTAGGCATGTTAAAGGTTGAAGTTAAACCTGAAACAGACACTGAAACTCCATTAAATGAATTTACAGTTGTACTTAAACCATTGTTTATTGAGGCTTGTTGTTGCACAATCGTTCCAAGGTTTTCAAATTTCACTTCGTCTACCCAAAAAGAATATCCATTTCCATTAGCATCAGGACCTGCCGAAACAAAAAACATTCCTTTTTCCATCTTTAATTTTGAAGCATCAGGTATTGGAATAATGTATTTTTTCCAAGAAGTACTCAATATTAAATTATTTAATGATGCTGGATATTTATTTTCACCCAAATCGATACCGAATCCTACAACTCCTATCGTTTCGGCTTGCGAAGCTTTGGCCCAAAACGTTAATGCGTTATAGTTTGTAAGATCGCGTCCTACTGTTGTAAAATATGCTCCACCAGCATAAGTTCCGGATGGATCATTTACATTAGGTACATCATACCTCATAGCAGCATTCGTATTATTATAGGTTACAGCTTTGTCTACTTGAAAAGCAGTTACCACCGTACTACTAAAAGCAGCATAAATTAAACCTGAACTAAATCCGTCTATAAAAACTTCGGGATTATTAGAGTAAGTTGCCGGTTTTAAGTCGTTTATATTATTTTCGCAACCTAAAAAAGTCATCGCAATTAATGCTAATGAAAGCTGTTTTGCAAAGCGTATATTTAAATTTATTTTCATAATGATTTTTTTAATTACCGATATTTATGTTTATGTAGGTTCTAACTTCCCATTCTTGTCCGTTTGAAAATCCTATAGCGTCAGGATTGGGCACTAAATTTCCAATTACGTCTAACATCTGAGTAGGATTGTATCTTGGAGAATATTTATCAAGTGAACGCCATGTACCTCTAATACCTATTCGGGTATTTGGAAGTATAAACCAGTCAGGTTTACCAATTTCAGTTGAAATATCAGCCATCAATTGTAAAGGATAGGTCAAGTTGAAATCACGGTGATAATCATAAGGTCCCCAATCATTAACTTTAACTGAAGAGGTTAGTTTTACTTTTTTATAAATCAAACGTAAATCCATTCCATATCTATTTATAGTTCTTGCATTGCTTCCATTACCTTGAGCTTCGCCACCATAAATGTTAGTTATAAAACCAAAATCTGGATTTAATTTGGAAACTATTCTAGCTTTTGATTCCCATAAATCTCTGGCAGGAGCAGCACCTGGAAAAGCAAAAGTATTTCTACCATCGGCTAAAATTCCAATTGCAGCATCTTGAGTTGTTGGCAAATGGCGGTACACGAATCCGGCACTTATTGCAAATTTGGCATCTTCAGCACGATCGTTATCCCATTCATACATCCAAGTACCTGGAGTAGGGTCGTAGGTTAATAATAATTCACCAGCCACTTGTTCTCTATTGGCTCTAACTACGAACGGATCATCAAGTATATTTCTCGGTCTTCCTGGTGCAGGCGTGTCAGTAGTCATAGGCCCTTCTATAGGTTTTTGCCATAAGAAATTAGGTGCAAATTGAAAATTACCGATGTTACAAGCAAAACCGCTCAAGAAGTTATATTGATTTCCACTACCGCTATCTTTCAAAGTCCAACCGGTAAAAGTTTGTGTATTGTCAGCCCCACCGTTTGCTACTAATCCCATTGCTGCAGATTGAGCATACCATTTGAATTTTCCGCCATTATAAGTGATTTTTGCTTTTCCTCCCCAATTGTCTTTAGATTCAATTTGGTTTTGATATACTTGATAATTTCCTGGAGTTCCTCTTTCGACTTGGTAATTTCTGCCGTTTAAAGGTTGTCCTGCCCAAATTCCTCCAATATCAAATCCGAAATCACCAATTTTTTTATTGATATCAAAAGTCAATCTGCGTGTTTTTGGTTGAGGTATTGCAAAGGAACTTACCGTTGTTCCTTGTTTTTCTATATCATCATGAAAAATTCCAGTAAGATTAAATCCGCTAATTTTTTTAGAATATTTCAATAATAATGCTGGGTTTGCTCCCCACCAAAGTTGAGGTCCAAATGCTAATTTTAATCCACTAAATCCTTTCTTTCCTTCTGCTTCAAAACCAGCAGGAGCCGCACCGTTGTATATGTCAATATTAGGGCCGTAATTAGCTTCAGGATATAAACCGAAGAAATCTCCCTCGTATCCCCAGTGATAGTGACCAGTACGGTAAAAACCATTCAAGTTAAAATATTTTTCATTCCATGAATAACTGGCTCTGTATACCTGAACTCGGTTAATTGATTGTAAACTTAAATCCCCATTATTACTTTTTACAACTACAGGACGACCTCTGTTTTCATAAAAAATTTCATCAATAGGATTTTGAGCAATATTGCCTAATATATTGAATTCTACATTGGCTTTTACTTTAGAACTCGGGTTTGCTTCAACACCAATAAAATAAGATTCTGTTTGGTCAAAACCTAACTTATTTGGATATTGACCACTATTTGCAACAGCGGATTTTGGTGTAGTTATTAAACTTCCACCTGTATTGTAAGTGGTAAAATCGGCTTGCAATCTACTAAATCTAATTTTCTCTCCTTTTTTGCTTTCTAAAGCTGCTTTGTCTGCTCTAGCTCTTAAAGTTGCGTCTAATATTTGTATGTCATCAAATTGTTTGTAAACTGAATTTAATGAACTACCGCTAGCATAAGGGTTTATTTGGTGTACTTGTTTTAAAACATAATAGGCAGAACGAGGAAATAAATCATAAATTCCTTTTTCATTAGTAGGTCCTTTGGCACAAATTCCAAACCATTCTTCATTCATGTTGTTATCTCCTTTTACAAAATCTCGAAAATAACCGCCATTTGACCAAGAAGCATTTGTATCATGAATATCTAAATTTATGGTTTGACCATATTTCCACCATCCATCACTGAATTGAAAAGTACATCCGCCAATTGCGTTTTGTGCTTTTCCTAATCCTGCAGTATTTGCATATATTTCTTTCCAGTTATTTAATAAATAATAAGATTGAGACTTTTGATCTTCCTCGTTATTAACAGTGTTAAAGGCATCAGCTCCAAATTCTGTAAACAAAACCGGTTTTCCGTATTCTTTTTTCACTCTTTCAAAAAGATCTCCAAATGAAGTTCCTCGGTATACATTAGAACCAAAAATATCTATATCTTGACATTCTTTAGCTATAATATTTAAAAATAATAAGTCACCATTACAAATAGCAATTGGATGAGATTTATCTAATTTTTTTATTGAAACTGCAGCATCATTAAACAGTTTATACATCGGATAAGCGCGTTTTGTGGATCTTCTGTCTTCAACAGGGATATTTTCAGTTTCTGCGCCATCCCAAAATAATCCGTAATCATTTTCATTACCTAACAAAAATAATAGTAAACCTTTAGTGTCTTTATATTCTTGGGCGAGTTGTGTTACCTCTTTGAGAAGCAAGTCATGAACTCGAGGATCCGAATATTCAGTATTTGGAAGCCAAGTACCGTTGATGGTTAATCCGTAACGGCCAAAAGTGTGATTTAGAATCGTGTAAATACCATAATTAGAATAGATATATTCAATCCATTTTTTTGGTATTCCTGCATATACCCTTATTGTATTTACGCCCATATTTTTTAGTAAAGCCATTTCATTGTCTAATGCTTCTTTAATGATGTCGTCAGGCTGGCTCCATAAACTGTAGGAATAATTTTTTCCAATAGGATAATAATCCCAGTTCATACCATTTATTATAAAATCTTTCCCGTTTACAAGGAGTTTTGTTCCTTCATTGTTCTTTTCTATAGACACTTTGTCCGCTTGCGCATAAATGGTGGAAGAAAAGCACCAAAAGAGTAGTAATAAAATAATTTTTCTCATAGGATAGGTTTGATTTTAGAGTTTAATATAATTTTTTTGGATAATAAATTAATTGGTTATTAATAGGATACTATTTAAATTTAAATTGTTTGAAACGAGTTTTATTTTTTATCTTATTGCATATAGTTTGTTTAATTAATTGTAACAAAAAATAAAATTAAGGCTATTAATTAGAATAGAAATTAAAATACAATCTATAAAAAATATACAATTTTAAATAATTGATTTATGTAATCGTGAACAGAAGAAAAACCCCATAAACATTGGTGTTTTTATTAAGAGGTTTAATTTTTATAAAACAATAAAAAAACATCAATTCTATATTGTTGTGGCGTTGTATAGTTTTTAGCACAAATTGTTTATGCTGCTATATTGCTAATATATACTCTACTAAACCCTGTTCATGGGGTAAATCGATTTTTTTACGCAAACGATATCTTTTTATTTCTACACTTCGTACAGAAATGTTAAGTAAAGGTGCAATTTCTTTCGAAGAAAGGTTTAATCTAAGGTAAGCACAGAGTTTTAAATCATTCGGAGTTAATGATGGATGAGCCAGTTTAATTTTTTTCAAAAAGTCTTTATCTGTGTTGTCAAAAGCTTCTTGAAAAACACTCCAAGAGTCATCTTTAGAGATGTTCTTATTGATTGTAGATATAACAGATTTTATACCTCTGCTATCACTTTCGGAAGTGTTTTTTAAATCTTCTTTTATAAATGCTAATAATTCGTTTTTGCTATTTAAACTCATTGTAGACGCTGCTAATTCTCTATTGATAACATCCACATCTTGTGAAAGTTGTTCATTCTTAACTCTCATAATTTGTCTTTCGTTTTCGAGTTCCTGGATCTCTAAAAGCAAGTTGTTTTCTTCAATCAATTTTTCGTTGACTTTCTCGTAGTATCGCTTGTATTTTATATGAATGAATTGTGCTAAAGCGATGGCTAAAATTAGATAAATCAAAAGAGCAAGATTGGTTCCATACCAAGGTTTTAAAATGGTAAAGGAATATACAACCGTGTTTTCTAGATTTGAATTTGCAAATTTGGCCCTAACTTTAAAAATATAATCTCCTGAAGGTAAATTTTTAAAGTTAATAGATGATTTTGAGCTCCAACTACTCCATTTATTTTGAAAGCCATCCAACATATATTGGTATTCTACATTTATGTATTTATTGTATTTTGGAACTGTATAGCTGAAAGTTATATTGTTTTCGTTATATTTAAATGAACCCTCTCCTTGAATTGGATTAAATTTTATAGGTTCATTAAGTTTGTTTGTTGTTATTGTTGTTATTGAAACTTTATAATTACTAGAGGATAAATCATTAATGTTCATCGTATAATAACCATCTGTTGTTCCAAAAAAATAAGTCGAATTATACAACTGCGATAGATTTTCGTATCCTAACATCGAATTAGTTAATGAAACAGGGATCGGAATGCTGTTTTGTTCCAATTGATTGCTAAGTTTACTTGAGGAATAGTAGCTAATATGATTTTTAGAAAACAACCATATTTTATTGCTATTGTCTACAATCATTTTGCCTGAAGTATATTCATCTTTTTCAAAAACTGAACTCAATAACGGATCTTTATTGAATTGTTTTGTTGTGTTATTTAATTTAAAAACTCCTTCTTTATAGGCGTAATAAATAGAATTTTTAAATTTGATTAAACAAGAATTTTTTCCTTTTGAAGGTTGCTTATAAGTGGTAAAAGAATTCACTTTAAACAAATTACGATCTATCTCTAATCTAAAAACACCTTTGTATTCATGACTCACATATATTTCGTAATTATTTGTAATTTCAAAGTACTTTGACGAATAATCAAAACCGGCAATTTTGTTTTTAAAGTGCCACTGATTGTTGCTTTTTTCTAGAACAGAAATACCATAGTAATTTCCTTGCAACAAAAGATCTTTTTTTCCAGGTACAGTAACAAACTTCCAAGTCCCTGATTTATAAAAAATATTAGTAGCGATCCCATTTTCAATTATAAATGTTCCGTTATTATGTCCGCAAAATAAGATTCCGTTATAATCGTATAAAGACCAAACTTGTCCCTTTGTTCCATTAACAAAACGAAATTCATCGTTGCTTTGATATTTTTTAAAAAACAAACCTTGATTGGTGCCAATATATAATATGCCTTTATGAAGCATAGAGCAATATACTGTACCCAATACCCCTGAATCATCAACATAACTTTTAATAGGGGATTGTAAATTGATACAATTAATACCATTATCTGATCCTACCCAAAGATTCTTTTCGTAGTCTTGAAACAAAGATAATGCGGTATTGTTTCCTAATCCTTTACTCTGGGAAATATGATACTTTTTCTTCCCTTCTTTAGATATTATAAATATTCCTTTCGAAACTGTTCCTATTGCAAAACTTCCATCTGATAGCGATTCGCTACTGTAAACACTACTTTCTGATAATTCAGAATCAACATCTGTATTGAATTTTGACAATTCGTTTCCAACTAATTTATAAAAACCATTTGATTCCGTCGATAGAATAAGTTGGTCTTCTATAGAAAAAATATTTACTATTCTATTGGTCTTAAGTATTGGGTTATTTGAAATTATTCGACTTTTTCCAGCTTCAATTTCGAAAATTCCACCACTAATAGTTTGGTAATAAATAGAATTGTTAGTTCTAAACGACTTGATGATGTCATCACTAGGAGCAATGATTTTGTAGGTGCCTGATTTAGTATCATAAATATATATTCTATTCAGGGATTGAAAGATAACCCATTGGTCGTAATTTAAAATATTCCAAAATTGTTCATCGACCAGGATGTTCTTTTTTATTGAATTACTTAGGGAATGGTATTGAAGTATTCCATCCGATTTTCGTTTCCAAAAACCAAATTCCATATAACTACCTGTAAATATTTTATCTCCAATCACTTTTACTGAACGAATTATAGTTTCGTTTGGTGAAGGATATAGTTGCCAATGGGATCCATTATACTCTAAAAGTCCCTCGTTGTTAGCAAAATAGACAAAATGATTTTGTCCTTGTGAAATCATCCAATTTTGATTTCCAGCCCCATAAATATCCGGTGAATATTTTACAATGGGCGGCAACTCTTGGGAGAAACACAATAAAACATTAATTAAAAGTACCGATGCGAAATAACCAAATAATTTATTTTTCATCATTATAAAATTGGGAAATTGGGTGAATAATTAATAAAAATAATAATAATTAATTATATTATCATATAAAATTTCAATAAAAAAGCACGTCTTTCTCAAGACGTGCTTTACTCAACAATCTAAATTAATTTAAAACAACTATTTTTTCAAAATTCTAGAAGTTTCAGTTTTACTATCACTAGTAGTTTTTAGAATATAGGTTCCTGTTTGAAGAGAAGATATATCTATAGTTGAATGGTTTGAATTAGGGTATTTACTTATAACTTCTTGACCTAAAAGATTATATACAGCTACTTTATCAATAGTACTATTTGCATCAATATTCAAGTTAGTTGATGCTGGATTAGGGTAAACTTTAATAGTTGATTTTTGAAAGTCAGTGGTTCCTAAAGCTGTTCCTTTGTAGATGTAAACATTATCAAAGTAAACAGATCCTAAATCAGAAGTAACAATAAATTGTGCAATATTATTTCTAGCTGTTCCATTGATCCCTGTCCAAGCCGACAATGGCATATCAAGTGAAATCCAAGTGCCAGGATTCGGATCAGGAAGCGCTGGGTTACTTGCATTGGTAGTAGAGAATTCAATTGCATTTAACTCAGCTGAATTGTCTGATAAGAAATTTGAAAGTTTTAAATTAAAACTTTTGTCTAAAGTTGCTGTTCCAGTCCAGATATCCATATGGAATCGTTCCATAGAAGTTAAATCTTTATGATTTGCTAAAGTGCTAAAATCTACCCCAATAAAACCTGGAAAATCTACTTTTTTAGTAGCATTACCTGCTATTGAAATATCTTGTACCGTTTTACCTGTTGGTGCATACCAAATTGGTGCAGCATTCCAGTTGTCAATCGTGATATTAGTATACTTATCGCTAAAGATTGAAATTACATCTGCTGCATTTCTATTTGGTGGAATAGGAGCAGCCGTTGTAGGAGCAGCCGTCACAACTAAATTAGCAGATACACTTCCAGTAATAAAAGAGCCTGATGCAGCTTGATTTGCAGTAATGGTTGTACTACCTGCGCCAACTATTGTTACTGTACTTCCAGAAATAGTAGCCACAGCTGTATTGCTACTTGTATAAGTAAAAGCGCCTGGGCTATCACTTGTTGGTTTTGTCAATGTAAAAGGAGCATCAAAAGAATATTTTGGTAAGACTGTTAATGGTCCAATTGCCGGTGTTCCCGGTGCAGCTGCTGCTTTCCAGAAATAAACATTATCTAGATACATTGTTCCTCCAGTTCCTCCGTCAAATTTGATTTGAATAGCACTTGTAAGATCTCCTGTAATACCTGCAACGGGAATATCTAATGATTGCCAAGAACCAGCAACGCTAGAAATTGCATGAGGAATGTCAGCACCAGAGCTGATTACATATAAATTTGGAGTTTGATTATTTGTCCAAATGTCTAAGTGTAAATATTGCATATTAGAAATATTTTTTGCAGATCCAGCTGTTACCCAATCAATCCCTTGATAATTGAAATTAGCATATTGTAATGCATTATTACCGCCAAGAGAAACTTCAGTTGCTACAGTAGATTGATTCCAACTAGGGGTTGTATTTACACCCGAAATAGCAGTATAAGCAGAACTATAAATTGACACAACATCCGATGTAACTCTCGAAGGAGGCGTAGGGGCAGCCGATGGTCTAACAATTAAATCAGCAGTTACACTTCCAGCAATATAAGATCCTGATGGGGCTTGATTTGCTGTGATTGTAGAAATTCCAGCCCCAACTATTGTTACTGTACTACCCGATATGGTAGCTACAGCTGTATTGCTGCTTGAATATGTAAAAGTTCCTGGACTTGTGCTCGTTGGTGTTGTTAAAGTAAACGGAGCATCCCCGTTATTTTTTGTTGGAACTATCAAAGAGCCAATAACAGGAGTACCTGCTGCTGCTGGTGCTTTGTATAAATAAAAATTATCATACCAAACAGTATTGTTAAGATTAGATGTTATTGCTGCTTGTGCTAAACCTGTAAAACCTGAAAGATTTACTGGAACATCAACAGAAATCCATCCATTTGAAACTATTGCGGGAGTAGTTCCAGTATTTAAATTTACTTGAACATTTTTTAATTCAGTAGTAGCTGTACCTGTTCCAAAATCAACCAATTTCAAATTAAACACTTTACCCACTAAATTGGTCTCAGTTGTATAAAAGTCTATATGAAGGTTAGTAAACAAAGAAGCATCTATTCTATTTGCTTGAAAGTCGATTCCTTGACATCCATTACCTAGATATGCTTTAGTAGCATTTCCTGCAACCTTAATTTCAGAAATAGAGTTAATACCACACCAACCAGCATCTAAATTTCCAACCACGTTAGTATAAGCCCCACTGAAAATCGAAAATACATCTGATGTTGCTCTAGTTGGTGGTGTTGTTGCTGCTACTGAAGGTCCTGAAACCGGAATAACAGTTCCATTAGCAGCACCAGAAATATCATCCACATAATAAGTAGAAGAATAACCAGGAGCAGCTAATCCAAAATTTGTAAAAATGGATATACCTGCATATTTACCAAAAACAACTGGTTTAGCAGCGTTTGGATATCCATTAGTAGCGCTACTAAAATTAATCGTAATTGTTTGCCAACCAATAGCATTAGTTGTAGTGAATGTTTTTTCTATAGGATACCCTCCCAATGCTTCATTGTTAATTTGAAATAATCCAGTCATAGCTTTTGCCTCAGTGTTGTACCACTTGAAAGTAAAAGTTTTATTGGAGGTAGTCATGTCGATATAAGTGCCTAACCTCAGACTGATATTACTATTGTATTGGTCCGTACCACCTACAATTTTACCAACTGGATTAGCACTATCACTAGGGCTAAAAGCTGCACTATAAACACTTCCGCCACTACCAATAAATTCATTATCAAGAGGGTTAGAGAATGTTATTGGCAAACTTTGAGAATATCCTAATGAATAGAACATGATTGCGATTAATAAAGTAATTTTTTTCATAAATTTTATTTATTTAGTTATATACCAAATATAAAAACACTTTTTCTCATCAATCATTAAGAGAGCTATATAAAAACTATACATAGTTATAATTTTTATATGTGAACATAAACGTTAATAAAACCTTTAATAATAGATGTTTATTGAGATATTAAATTAAATTGAATTACGGTTTATTT
>CANCPC010000037.1 GCA_947379965.1 Flavobacteriaceae bacterium
GTTTTTGCATGTCACGGAATTGGAGGAATGATAGGTATTCTTTTGACAGGAGTTTTTGCCTCAAAATCAATTAACCCAAAAATTACAGATCAAGGACTTATTTTTGGAGAAACAACTTTAATTTTTCATCAAGTAATCGCTTTAGTGAGCATCTCATTTTTTGCATTCACCATGTCATATTTCATTTTCTTATTGGTAAATAAGATTACTCCTTTACGAGTTAGTGATAACAATGAAGATTTAGGATTGGATATTTCGCAACATGGGGAGTTTTTATAATACCTTCT
This sequence comes from Flavobacteriaceae bacterium, assembly GCA_947379965.1. Classification (GTDB taxonomy): domain Bacteria; phylum Bacteroidota; class Bacteroidia; order Flavobacteriales; family Flavobacteriaceae; genus Flavobacterium. The sequence continues at coordinate 288 of CANCPC010000037.1, forward strand.
CTTAATTTTTGAAACACTCTGAAATATTTTTCAAAACGTTTTTATGCTACAACAAAAAAAATTATCATATTAAAAAAATCAGGTCTTTTTTTTCACACCTTATAAATTTTTAGGGGTGTATTCTATAATATTCACAAAAAAAGCACTAAAGTCATATTTTTTTAGGGGTAGATAATTCATTTTATATATTTTTGCTGAAATAAAAAAAAAACAAAAAATAATGAGAAAGATTACTTTGAGTATCCTATTGATCACAGTATTACTATTAACCTTTTTTTCTAGTTTCATTTTAACAGAAAATCCAATTTCGGCTCAAGCTATAAAATTTGATACCGGAGATACCGCTTGGATGATTGTTGCCACAGCACTTGTATTAATTATGACTCCTGGATTAGGCTTTTTCTATGGAGGTATGGTAGGTAAAAAAAACGTAATTAGTACCATGCTTCAAAGTTTTATGGCTATGATTATCGTTACTGTTCTATGGGTAATTGTAGCATTTAGCTTGTCATTTGGGACCTCAATTGGAGGATTTATAGGAAATCCATCTGATTATTTCATGTTCCGTAATGTAGGTGTTTCTAGTGCTTGGAGTGTAGCACCAACAATACCATTATTATTATTCGCATTATTTCAAGCAAAATTTGCTATAATAACACCAGCATTAATAACAGGAGCCTTTGCAGAACGTATTCGTTTTTGGGCTTATTTATTATTCATGGTATTATTCATATTATTCGTATATTCTCCATTATGTCACATGACTTGGCATCCTCAAGGATTCCTATTTAAAATGGGGGTTTTAGATTTTGCAGGTGGAACAGTTGTACATATGAGTGCAGGATGGGCTGCATTGGCAGGAGCCATGTTCTTAGGAAAAAGAAAAGGTCAAAAATCAAATCCTGCTCGTATTACTTATGTATTATTAGGAACAGGTTTGTTATGGTTTGGTTGGTTCGGATTTAATGCTGGTTCTTCGTTAGCTGCCAACGGATTAGCGGTTCAAGCTTTAGGAACAACAACGGTAGCTGCTGCAGCTGCTGGAATGGCATGGGTATTTATAGATAAAATTTTAGGACATAAACTTTCGGCTATGGGAGCTTGTATTGGTGCTGTAGTTGGTTTAGTTGCCATTACTCCTGCTGCAGGGTTTGTAAGCATTCCTAGCGCAATGTTTATTGGTATATTCAGTAGTATAGTAAGTAATTTCATGGTGAGTAAATTCCCTAAAGGAAAAATTGACGATGCCTTGGATGTGTTTGCTTGTCACGGTGTTGGTGGAATGACAGGTATGCTTTTAACTGGTGTTTTTGCATCGAAAGCCGTAAACGCTGCAGTTGTAGATCAAGGTTTAATCTTTGGTGAAACTAAACTATTCATTAACCAATCAATTGCTTTAGTACTTGTTTCAGCATTTGCATTCTCAGTATCGTATTTCCTTTTCTTTATTGTAAATAAAATTACACCTTTAAGAGTTAGTGAAGATAAAGAAGAATTAGGTTTAGACATTTCTCAACACGGAGAATATTTGTAAATAAATATATTACAAAAAAAAAATCCCAATCTTAATTTCTAGATTGGGATATTTTTTATTTGATAAACTTCGAAATTCCGGTTTTAAGCCAACTTTCATATTCATCTACGTTGGTATAACTTATTGTTGGCATTGATTTATTGAGACTATTTCCGTTTATATCGGTCAAAACATATAAGGGTTGCGTATTGGTTTTGTATTTTGAAATCATAAAATCTGTCCACTTATCCCCTACCGTTATAATTTCTGAACCTGTGCTTTTCGAAGTAAATTGCTCTGCTTTTGGCAAATCTCGTTTATCATCGACATATAAAGAAATCAATACCACTTCATTATTCAAAATTGATAAAACACGTGGATCAGACCAAACATTGTTTTCCATTTTCCTGCAATTTACGCAAGCAAACCCAGTAAAATCAAGCATTACAGGTTTGTTTACGCTTTTGGCATAAGCCAAACCTTTGTCATAATCATCAAAAACTACTATTCCGTGTGCTCCAAATTTAGCGCCTTCCGGCAAAATTGCAGTTGTTTTTTCATTTCCTGAGCCTCCAAACCCCATTGGACTTTCACTATATTCTATAGGTGGCGGAAATGCATTTATCAATTTTAACGGTGCTCCCCAAAGTCCGGGAATTAAATAGACGGTAAAAGTCAGAACCAATAATCCAAACAATAAGCGTCCTACCGAAATATGTGGCAACGGACTATCATGAGGCAAAGTAATTTTTCCGAATAAATAAAAGGCTAAAGTACCAAAAATGGCAATCCAAATCGCCAAGAAAACTTCACGTTCCAATAAATGCAATTGTAAAACCAAATCAGCATTCGATAAGAATTTGAAAGCTAAAGCCAATTCCAAAAATCCTAAAACCACTTTTACGGTATTAAGCCATCCACCCGATTTTGGTAAAGAATGCAGCCAACCAGGAAACATAGCGAAAAGCATAAATGGCAAGGCCAGTGCCGATGAAAAACCCAGCATTCCTATGATTGGAGCAATTCCACCTTTTGAAGCTGCTTGAACCAAAAGCGTTCCAACTATTGGTCCTGTACACGAAAATGAAACGATTGCCAAGGCTAATGCCATAAATAAAATACCAATAATTCCACCTCTATCTGCTTGACTATCCACTTTATTTGCCCAAGAATTAGGCAACATTATTTCGAAAGCTCCCAAAAAGGATGCCGCAAAAAAGATCAATAAAAGGAAGAAAATAAGGTTAAACCAAACATTGGTAGATAAAGCATTCAAAGCATCGGCACCAAAAATCCAAGTCACCAATAATCCTAATATCACATAAATTAATATAATAGAAACCCCATAAATAATAGCGTTTTCAATTCCTTTGGCTTTCGATTTACTTTGTTTTGTAAAAAAACTTACCGTCATAGGAATCATCGGAAATACGCAAGGCGTTAATAAAGCTGCGAATCCTGATAAAAAAGCAATGAAAAAGATTGACCACAAGCCTTTTTCGGTTGCTGGTTTTGTTGGAATAACATCTGATTCCTTACTAATTTCTGTTTTTGAAATTGCTGCAGCAGCGGTGACTGAATCGCTTTTTACAACTTTTTCTTCAACTTTTACAGTATCAATCGCAGGAATTGTGAAGGTGAATTTCTTTTCTAAATTAATACAAGACTCTTTGCAAACTTGATAATTTAGCGCTACTTCAACACTTGAATTTCTCGGATTCAGAATTGTAATTTCTTGTTGAATTTGAGCGGTATTTTTAAAAAAGGTTTCGTTTACCCCAAAAACATCGTTAAATTCGGTAGTTGTTTTTCCTTCTTTGGCTTTGCCTATTAAATTGTAATTCCCCTTCTGATTTTTGAAAATCACTTCCATAGGCAAGGGGCCTCCGTCAGGAGTAAATTGCGAATACATGTGCCAATCCTTATCTATAACTCCATTGAAAGTTAGCAAATAATGCTGGTCCGATTTTTTTTCTATTTTGGTTGTCCATTTTACTGGATCTAGAATTTGTGAATTTCCTTTGGCGAAAGCTAAAAGAGTTAAAAGTAAAAAAACTATTTTCTTCATTATTGTAATTGTATTTTAAGTATCGTTTTTGTTGTATTTTTTATTCTAAAATGCTCATCTTGTCTTTGTCCAACAATCCAAATAATTTGATTATCAGTACATAAAAGCCAAGCGTTTTCTTTTTCTATCAAAGATAATTTTTCGTCTTTAAAAAATTTACTCACTTTTTTTGATTTCCCTTCCATTCCAAAAGGTTGAAAAATATCGCCAGTTTGCCAACGTCTTAAAACCAATGGAAACAATAATTTATCTTCATCGACAAATATAACTTCATTTGAAACATTTGAAATCTCATTTACCCGATTTAAAGTGAGATTTATAGGGATTTTAACTTCTTTTTGGTTTCTATTTATAAAATATTCGTCGTCTCCTTCCAAATTTATTGGATTTAAGATTAGAAAACCCCTGTCTTTCAATAATCGAAATTCTTTCGAAAAGACTTGCTTTCCAGATTGACTATTTACCAAATTATAAATATCTTCCCAAGCCGAAAAACCATAATCAACCAGCCAATGATACAAATAAGACTTGTAATTGGGCAATTTTAATAATTGATTCAAATCGAAGGAAATTTTCTCTCCATCATCCTTTGCTACTTGCTGATACACCATAATCGAAGCATCTTCCACCATAGATTGTGATTCTTTCAAATAGGTTTGTGTTTTGTGAAAAGACGATAGAAAATCAGGATTTAATTCTTTAAAAGCAGGAACTAAATGATGCCTAATTTTATTTCGCAAATATTTATCGGAAGCATTGCTACTGTCTTCGCGCCATAGCAGATTATTTTCTTGTGCATAATCCTCAATTTCATCACGTGAAAACAAAAGAATCGGACGAATTATTTTATCATTATGTGCCGGAATCCCCGTCAAACCATCTAATCCAGTTCCTCGGGAAAGATGAATCAAAAATGTTTCTAGATTATCATCGGCATGATGAGCGGTAAGAATATAGTCGTAGCTCTTCGTTTCTAACAGTTCATAAAACCAATTGTATCGCAACTCACGAGCGGCAACTTGTGTAGAAAGTTTGTAATCATTAGCGAAAGCCTCAGTATCGAATTGGGTCAAATACAATTCAATTTTATTCTTTTCCGAATAATCCTGAACAAAATTTTGATCTCCAAAACTTTCTATGCCACGAAGTTGAAAATTGCAATGAGCTATGGCAATATCAAAATTTAATTTGCGAAATAAATCGAGCATAACCATACTATCAAGTCCTCCGCTAGTGGCTAGAAGAAGTCTTTTTTCCTTTAAAAAAGAAAAATTGCGATCGATATGGCTTCTGAATTTCTGAATCATTTCCAAATTTAGTTATTTATTCTGAAAATATTTTAATTTTCAAGGTCTGTAACCTTCATGATACTTTAATTAAAGATGAATATCTTTATTGAATGATTTATTTTGATTCACTTAAAACTTCAAGCATTGCTTTTGCTTTCAGTAAACACTCCTCATATTCATTTTCAGGAAAAGAGCGAGAAGTAATAGCGCTTCCTACCGAGAAAGAAACGTATTTTTTTTCTTGATTATACAAAATACTACGAATAACAACATTAAAATCAAAGTCGGAATTAGGTGTAAAATAACCAACTGCACCACTATATAAACCTCGTTTTGTTTCCTCCATTTCTTCGACAATATGCATCACGGAAACCTTAGGAGTTCCTGTCATACTACCCATAGGAAAAGTAGTTTTAATAACATCAACTGCAGAGTATTGTGCATTTATATTTGAAGTAATGGTCGAAATCATTTGATGCACTTGTTCAAAGGAATAAATACCACATAATTCTTCTACTTTTACAGATCCTTTTTGAGCTGTTTTAGACAAATCATTACGAACTAAATCTGTAATCATGATATTTTCGGTGCGCTCTTTTGGATCTTCAACTAAATCATTTTTAGATTTTTCATCTTCAATAGGATCAATAAAACGTTTTGCCGTTCCTTTTATAGGCTGAGAAATAAGTTGTTCCCCTATCTTTTTTAAATACCGTTCTGGCGAAGCCGAAAGTAAAAAATGTTTGTTATTTTTAAAAAAAACAGCCAATGGCGGCTTCGAAATTTCGTTTAACTTTTGAAACTTTTCTAATGGATTGATAACCGTGTTTTCGGCAAAAAACTCCATACAAAAATTAGCTTCATAAATATCCCCACGATGGATATGTTCTAAGATTTTTGATGCTTTTTCAAGATAATTTTCTTTTGAAATTCGTTGCTGAATTATTGGTATTTCTTGGTTTTTAATCACTTGATATTCTGAATTAATAATTTCCTCATAATCAGTCGATACTTCATCATCACACATAGTAAGATAGTGTATTTCAAGTTGATTTCCTTTCAAAATAAATATTTTTTTTGGTTGAAAGAAAAACAAATCTGGAAATTCTAAACCGTCAAAATTGTTCGAATTTAATACCTCAATATCATTTTTTAAATCATAGGATAAATAACCAAAAAGCCAATCTTTTATCGTTTGCTGATATTGTTTCAAATCTTCGAAGGCATTATGGTAATCCGTTTTTAAAGAAGTAAATGCATCAATAGCAAGAACACAATCATAACTAGAATAGTTTTGACGGTAGCCATTACTGTCCATAAAAACAACTTCACGAAATTGTTGGGACCAAATCAATAATTGTTTTTTTAACAGGATTGGGTCCTGAATATCTTTTAAAATTTTAGTTCTCAATGACTTATAATTTATTATACAATTGAGTTGCTATTTTATTTAATTAAAAAAAAAATACAACCATTACTTTTTAAAATCTAATTGGGTTTTACTTTATTTTTTTTTAGAAAACTACTTTTTTATATCTAAAAACGTTTTATTCATGATAGTTAATTTTCGGATATAATTTTAAAAAAAAACAATAAAAAGCAAAATTATGGTTTTATAAACTCCAAATTAAAATTAATTTGATTTAATTTAGTTTTTTACATTTGGTTTAATTTAATCTTATAAATCTATTTTTTAATAAAAATTGCAACCCTTGTAATCCGAATCTTAATTGGTATTTTATTATTATTTGCTTCTCTTTCTTATTTTTTTTAATTTGGAGAACAACCTGCTCAAAAAGGCGATTTAAAAATAGTAATGGAGGGTTTAATAGCATCAAAGTACATAATGCCATTATCAAAAGCTGTGGAACTTATTTGTGGATTATCATTTTTAACTGGAAAATTTATTAAAATTTCTGCATAATTTTTAGTGCCCGTTTCCTTAAACATTATACTTATAAATATTTTTTTAATGCCTGAAGGAGCAACAATTAGTGGGGCATTATTACTCGGAAATTTATTCTTAATCTATAGAAATTGGGATAGCTACAAAGGATTATTTTCAGCTTAAAGCATATCACCCGTCTCTAAATATAAGAAGGCCGTTTTTTTTATGATTATTTGACAAATAGCATTTTGAATTATTACAATATATGAATTCAACAAAAAAGCATTTTTTGAAAAAATAAACTAAATAAATTTTCATACTTTTGAGCCACATTAAAAACAAAAATCATGGCTTCAATTACATTAGGTGGAAATACAATCCACACTTCAGGTGAATTACCAAAAATCGGTTCAAAATTAGCTGATTTCAAATTAGTTAAAAATGATCTATCCATTGCTTCTTTATCAAATTTTTCTGGAAGTAAATTAGTTCTTAATATTTTTCCAAGTATTGATACCGGAACATGTGCTACTTCTGTTCGAAAATTCAACGAAAGTGCTAGCAAATTAGAGAATACTAAAGTAGTTTGTATTTCAAGAGATTTACCATTTGCACAAAAACGTTTTTGTGGAGCAGAAGGAATAGAAAATGTTATTAATTTATCTGATTTCAAAGACGGAAGTTTTGGTAAAACAAATGGTTTAGAAATTATTGATGGTGTGTTAGCAGGATTGCATTCAAGATCTATTATTGTTCTTGACGAAAATGGAACCGTAATTTATACCGAACAAGTTTCAGAAATTGCAGATGAACCTAATTATGATGCTGCTTTAGCAGTACTTTAATACCAACGGATGGAATTTCAAAAAGACAATACATTCGTTAGCGGTAGACTAAAAAGTGTAACCTTTGCTGTAAAAGGAGCAATAAAATTAGTTACCACAGAACATAGTATAATAGTTCAATTTTCTATAGCAATAATAATGACTATTGCTGGTTTTTATTTCAATATTACCCGAACTGAATGGCTTTTTCAAACTTTAGCCATTGGATTGGTCATGAGTATTGAAGGGTTAAATACCGCTGTAGAAAAAACCGCCGATTTTATTCACCCAAATTATCACGAACGTATCGGGTTCATCAAAGATATTGCTGCCGGAGCCGTATTTTTTGCGGCTCTTACTGCGGTAGCAATTGGATTTATTATTTATATACCAAAATTTTTATAGAAAAAAGAAGAATTAAGTATGGCAAAAACAATAAATAAAGAGCGTAAAGATAATCATTCAGAAACCAAAAACCTTTGGCAAATATCCAAACAATATAAAATTGTATATGGTTCTATTTTGGTTTTATTTTCAATTGCTTTATTACTTGCCTTCATTTCTTTTTATCTTTTCGGACAGGAAGATCAAAGCGCTGTAAACCAATTGACCGACAGAAATGAAGTGGTACAAAATTGGTTGGGTAAGTTTGGTGCTTTTTTAGCTAACCTATTTATTTATAAAGGCTTTGGAATCGCTTCCTTTTTATTTGTTCGATTATTTTTCCTTACCGGAATCTATTTAATAGCAAATTTACCCTTGCGAAAACTAAACAATATTTGGTTTTGGGATTTTTTTGCGATGATAATTGTCTCGGTATTATTTGGATTTTTTGCCACTTCCCTCCCCGAATTAGGAGGAACAATTGGTTATGAATTAAATTTATTTTCTCAAGATTATATAGGAAAGACAGGGACTCTATTGCTTCTAATATTTGGTTTAATACTCTATTTGGTTTTCAAAATAAAACTTTCACCTGAAAAAATTCAAACCTTTTTAGAAAGCACAAAAAAAGAAATCAAAAGTGATTTGACGCCAATAACTCCACCTAAATTCGATTCAAGCAGCTACAATCTAGAAGAATATGCTGTCGATGAAGATTTAGATGGAATTCATTTAAAAACACCAACTTCGCAATTCGAAATTAACAAAGAAGCCTTAAAACCAACTATTAGTAACGCATCAGAAATAAATAGGAACCCAATTTCTATGGAAGTTACACCAGCGACACCACCGGAATATATCGCTACTCATGATGAAATTTTTGTAATTGAAAAAGCACCTGAAGAAGCAATTATAGAAGAAAACTTAGCGGGAAAACTAGTTGCCGATTTTGGTTTATTTGATCCAACTTTGGATTTATCCCAATACAAATATCCTACAATTGATTTATTAAAAGAATATTCTTCAGGCGGAATTACCATCAACCAAGAAGAATTAGAAGAGAATAAAAACAAAATTGTAGAAACACTTCGCAATTATAAAATAGAAATTGCACAAATAAAAGCTACAGTTGGCCCATCGGTTACACTATATGAAATTGTACCCGAAGCCGGAATCCGAATTTCAAAAATCAAGAGTTTAGAAGACGATATTGCCTTGTCACTTTCGGCATTAGGAATTCGTATTATTGCTCCAATTCCTGGAAAAGGTACAATCGGTATTGAGGTTCCTAACAAAAATCCGACTATGGTTTCTATGAAAAGTGTAATTGGTTCAGCTAAGTTTCAGGAAGCTGAAATGGAATTACCAATTGCATTAGGAAAAACCATTTCGAATGAAACGTTTGTAGTTGATTTAGCCAAAATGCCCCATTTATTGATGGCTGGAGCAACGGGACAAGGAAAGTCAGTAGGTCTAAATGCTGTAATCACTTCCCTGCTTTACAAAAAACATCCTGCAGAAATTAAGTTTGTATTAGTCGATCCTAAAAAAGTAGAATTAACGCTTTTCAACAAAATCGAAAGACATTATCTAGCCAAACTACCCGATTCTGAAGATGCCATAATTACCGATAATGCCAAAGTTGTTAATACATTAAATTCACTTTGTGTAGAAATGGATAATCGCTATTCGTTGTTAAAGGAGGCCATGGTTCGAAATATCAAAGAATACAATGAAAAATTTAAATCCAGACAATTAAATCCCGAAAACGGGCACCGTTTTCTACCTTATATTGTATTAGTTGTTGATGAGTTTGCCGATTTGATTATGACTGCTGGTAAAGAAGTTGAAGTTCCCATTGCGAGATTAGCACAGTTGGCCAGAGCCATTGGAATTCATTTAATCATAGCCACACAAAGACCATCGGTAAACGTAATAACCGGTTTGATTAAAGCCAACTTCCCTGCCAGAATAGCTTTTAGAGTAACTTCTAAAATAGATTCACGAACCATTCTTGATAGTCAAGGAGCGGATCAACTAATAGGTCGCGGAGATATGCTCTATACTAACGGAAATGATGTGGTACGAGTACAATGTGCCTTTATAGACACACCCGAAGTAGAAAAAATAACCGAATTTATTGGGGCACAAAAAGCATATGCTACCGCTTATTTACTTCCTGAATTTGTAGGCGAAGAAAGTGGCATTAATCTTGATATGGATATTTCCGAAAGAGATCCGTTATTTAGAGAAGCAGCCGAAATTATTGTAAACGCACAACAAGGATCCGCTTCTTTATTACAAAGAAAGTTAAAACTAGGATACAATAGAGCCGGAAGATTAATCGATCAGCTAGAAGCTGCTGGAATCGTTGGTGCTTTTGAAGGCAGTAAAGCTCGAAGTGTAAATATTTTAGATATAAGTTCTCTTGATCAATTTTTCAATAATGAACAATCCAATTAAAAACATGAAAAAATATTTTCAAATTATAGCCCTATTTCTTTTTGGTTTTTCGATTCAAGCACAAGACAAAAAAGCAAAAGAACTTTTAGATGAAGTAACTGCAAAAGTAAAAAGTTATGAAAATATTATAATTGATTTTAAATATTCTTTGAATAATGCTAAAGAAAACATCAATCAAGACAGCAAGGGAAATGTAACGATGAAAGGAAATCAATTTGTATTGAATTTCATGGGAGTAACTAAAATTTTTGATGGTAAAAAAAGCTTCACTATTAATCCTGAAGATGAAGAAGTAACGATTTCTACCGTTAACGAAAAAGACGACAAGGTGATTACACCTTCTAAAATGTTGACCTTTTTTAATTCCGGTTATGCTTTCAAAATGGATATTTTACAGGATGTTAAAGGTCGAAAAATTCAATATATAAAATTAGTACCCTCAAATTTGAAAGACCAGAGAAAAGAGATCTTACTTGGTATTGACACCCAGACAAAACACATCTATAATTTGATAGAAGTAGGTAAAAAAGGGACAAAAACCACATTGACCGTTAATTCTTTTAAAACCAATCAACCTTTGTCAAAAAATCAATTTATCTTTGCTGAAAGTAAATATCCAAAATACTCCATCAATAAATTAGATTAATTCCTAGGTGAAAATTCTCGATAAATATTTATTAAAAACATTCCTGACTACATTTACCATGGTATTTGTAATCTTGTTCTTTATATTTATACTTCAAACCGTTTGGTTATTTATAGCGGAATTAGCGGGTAAAGATTTAGATTTTTTTATGATTATCAAATTTTTACTATTTGCGATGCCGCGTATTATTCCATTAGTATTGCCGTTATCGGTTTTGTTATCATCGATAATGACATTTGGCAACTTAGCTGAGAATTATGAATTTGCCGCCATGAAATCGGCTGGAATTTCACTTCAAAGGGCCCTGAGAAGTTTAACCCTATTCATTACTTTTTTAAGCATTATTTCCTTCTTTTTTGCCAATAATGTAATTCCGTATGCCGAATATAAATTCATCAATTTTAGAACAAACATTGCCCAACTAAAACCCGCATTGGCAATTGCCGAAGGACAGTTTAGTGATGTGGGCGATTATTCTATTAAAGTCAATAAAAAATCTGGAAATAACGGAAATACATTAACTGGTATTACGATTCATAAAAAATCAGTTGCTGGCGAAGGGGGGAAAACGGTTATAAAAGCAAAAGATGGTGAATTGATCAGTAGTGAGAAATCAAACAACTTGCAGTTGGTTTTAAATGAGGGTTATTATTATGAAGACATTATACCAAAAAAATACGAAGACCGCAATAAATTACCTTTTGCCAAAAGTTCTTTCAAAAAATACATCATCAATATTGATTTATCAAAATTGAACTCTGTTGATGTTAATGACGAAAGCATCACTAATACTAATAACATGCTGAACGTAAGCGAATTAAATTACACTTTAGATTCACTTCACAAAAAAATGAATACGGATATAGTTTCATTTTCAGAAAACATAAACCAACGATTAGTACTTCCAAAGACGAATAAAGCGATACTTATTCCAAAAAACAAACCCCTACCCGATGACATTTTGTCTTTGTATAAAAAACAAGATAAATTGGATATCTTAAAAGTAGCCAATAGCTCAATTGATGGCATCATTTTTTCAATTAATAGCACGAACACCGAATTAGAGACTAAACAAAAAATAATCAACAATCACATCTTGTCCTTTTATGATAAATTTGTCATTGCTTATGCTTGTTTTTTAATGTTTTTTATAGGAGCTCCATTAGGAGCTATCATCCGAAAAGGAGGTTTAGGATTGCCAATAGTTTTCGCTATATTGATATTCATTTCCTTTCATTTTATAAATACCTTTGGAAAAAGAATTTCACAAGAAGATGGAATGTCTCCCGTTCTTGGATCGTGGATGTCCTCACTTGTATTGACGCCATTGGCTTTATTGCTTACATATAGAGCTACTAATGATATTGGATTAATAAACATAGATGTCCTTTTAGCTCCTTTTCAAAAAGTATTTCAAAAAATAGTTGAAAAATTAATTCCATCTTCTAAAAATTAAATATGACCACAAACAAGATTCAACTGAATACCATAGAAGAAGCAATTGAAGACATTCGACAAGGAAAAGTTATTATCGTTGTTGATGACGAGGGAAGAGAAAATGAAGGAGATTTTCTTGCTGCGGCCGAAAAAGTGACTCCAGAAATGATCAATTTTATGGCTACACACGGTCGTGGATTGATTTGTGCCCCCTTGACCGAAAACCGTTGTAAAGAGTTAGGATTAAATACCATGGTTAGCAATAACACGGATCCTATGGAAACTGCTTTTACGGTTTCTGTCGATTTAAGAGGTAATGGAGTGACAACAGGAATTTCTGCAGCAGATAGAGCTACAACCATTTTATCATTAGTAAACCAAGATACAAAACCACATGATTTAGCACGACCTGGACATATTTTTCCTCTAATTGCCAAACAAGGAGGTGTTTTAAGACGCACCGGGCATACTGAAGCTGCGATAGATTTTGCACGATTAGCAGGCTTTAAACCCGCAGGTGTAATTGTCGAAATTATGAATGAAGACGGTACAATGGCACGATTACCTCAACTTGTTAAAGTTGCAAAAAAATTTAATTTAAAATTAGTTTCTATTGAAGATCTTGTTGCTTATCGAATGCAACACGATAGCTTGATTGTAAAAAAAGAAGATTTTGACGTTGATACCCGTTTTGGCACCTTTAGATTAAGAGCCTACCTTCAAACTACCAATAATCACATTCATATTGCCTTGACAAAGGGAACATGGAATATAGGCGAAGCGGTTTTAACTCGTATCAATGCTACTTTAATAAATAATGACATTTTAGGAACGCTTACAAATGATGCAAATAAAAAATTATGTGACCTATTCGATTTGATTAATACCGAAGGAAAAGGCGCAGTACTTTTTATTAACCAAGAATCGCAATCTATCGATTTATTAAATCGTATCCTTGAATTAAAAGAATTACAAACCAAAGGAATATTCAAAGCACCACAAATCAAAATGGATAATAAAGATTTTGGGATTGGTGCTCAGATCTTACATGACATCGATATATCAAAAATCAAATTATTGACTAATTCCGAGCAAACCAAACGAGTTGGAATGATAGGTTACGGTCTTGAAATACAAGAATACGTAAGGTATTAGCCGTTTTTAATTGGTTTCCTGAATATTATTTTAATCTAAATACAAGGAAATGAAACGATTAAAAAGTGACATTTAAAATAGCTTTTATTTTTATAAAAATAGTTTTTGTAAAACGAAAAAAGGTGTTATATTTGCAACCGCATTCAGAAAATGATATGCGTCTTACTGGAGAAATGGCAGAGCGGTCGAATGCGGCAGTCTTGAAAACTGTTGACTGTAACAGGTCCGGGGGTTCGAATCCCTCTTTCTCCGCCAGCTGGAAAGCAAATGAATACAAAACCCACTAAATCCAAGGATTTAGTGGGTTTTTTCGTTTGTGGGATAATCAAATTATTCATTTAATCTCAAAGTTATGGTGTCTTTCGAGGTGTCACTAAATTATAAAAATTTAAGTGACACCTCTTGCAAAAGACCATCATTACAATATAAGGTGTTCAGCAACATATTCAAAATATGTACATCTTGTTTGTAATTATTAGAAAGTTTAAATTTAATAATAACTAAAAGGTTACCACTTATGAACACTACCGTATCTATTCTCTTTTACATCAAGAGATCAAAAGCCAACAACGAGGGCATCTGCCCTATTTATGCCAGAGTAACAATCCAATCCAAGCGATTTGAGTTTAGTTCAAGCAAGTATGTAAATCCCGAAAAATGGTCAGGAGAAGGATCGAAAGTCAAGGGTACTAATGAAGAAGCTAGAACAATTAATAGTCATCTGGATTATTTGAAAAATCAAGTTTTGGAAGCCGAAAAAAGATTATTCAAAAAAGATATTAAAGTTACATCTGAAAATTTGAAGAATGAATTATTTGATACTGCTGATAATAAACGAATGCTCATCCCGATCTTCGAAGACCACAACAACAAAATCAAAGAATTGGTTGGCAAAGAATATGCGCCTGGAACATTAGAACGTTATAAAACTTCGTTGAGTCATACCATTGAATTTATGAAATGGAAATACAATATCTCAGATATTGAAATTACAAAGATAGATCACGCTTTTGTAACCGATTATGAATTTTGGTTAAGAAGCGTTCGGAACTGCGCTAACAATACGGCGATAAAATACATTAAGAACTTCAATAAAATAATCAAAATATGTTTGGCCAATGACTGGTTAGACAAAAACCCATTTGCTAACTATAAATCGAAAGTTAAAGAAGTAGAACGTGTTTATCTTTCTGACGTTGAAATTCAAAATATCATCAATAAAGATTTCAAAACCGAAAGATTGTCACTGGTACGCGATATCTTCCTTTTTAGCTGCTTTACCGGTTTGGCTTACATTGATGTCAAAAACTTAACAAAGTCGCATATAAGCATTGGTATTGATGGTGACAAATGGATATTTACCCATAGACAGAAAACCGAAACGGCTTCCAAAATCCCTATACTCCCGGTAACGCAAATGATAATTGACAAATATTCAGACCATCCAAAAAGTAATAACGAAGATAAATTGCTTCCCATTTTAACCAATCAAAAAATGAATGCTTATTTAAAGGAAATAGCGGCCGTTTGCGAGATTGAAAAAGAATTAACCTTCCATATTGCCCGACACACTTTTGCAACAACTATAACGCTTACAAATGGCGTTCCTATTGAAAGCGTAAGTAAAATGCTAGGACATAAAAACTTGAGAACTACCCAGCATTATGCAAAAGTCTTGGATAAAAAAGTGAGTGAGGATATGAAAATACTTCGCGATAAATTTTCATTAACCCCAACTCAACAAAACCAAAAGTCAATGTAAGATTTGTTTTATATTTTGTATTTTAGTTTGTTTGTTTTTTGAATCATATCGAAAAATCATAAACTTAAAAATACTAAAAAAAATGAGTACGAAATTCAAACAATTGTTATTCGAATTAACGGAACAATTGAGCTTTATCAATCTAGAAGTAGATGATTTAATCGTAAAGTCGGTAAAGTCAATTGAAATAACTTTAAAGATAATAAACAATCTTAAAAAACAATTTCTTAAAGATAAAACAATAAGTCCGGAAACTGAAATAAACTTCTTTAAAAACATAAAACCAAAATTCACTTCGCTATCCATTTATCATAATGCTATTTTTAAAATCGAAACGAAAATGCCACATGGAGGCGAACGAATAACAAAAAAATACCTCAACAATGAATTAAAAAAGCTAAAACGATTCTTCGACAACAATTTAGATTTCTATAATTACCACAGAACAGGAAGTAGTTTTCTAGATTTTAAATATTTTGTTAGAAGAAATTACGATATAAAATTACGATTGGATAGTTTTTATTTTGAAACCGATCATGATTTTTCAACATCACATGACTTTAAGGTAGCCAAAATTCTTGCTTATGATTTAGTTCAGGTATATTTAGAAACCAAACTTTCAAATATTGGAAAAAAAGAACACAAGGGAAAATCACAACATGAACCGAAAGGGAAAATCATTTGGACAGGCTCAAAAGTAGCTTTAACTGAAATTTTATATGCTTTTCACACCAAAGGAGTTTTCAATAATGGTGCTGCCGAATTAAAAGAAATTGCAAGTCATTTTGAAGAAATATTCCATATTGATTTAGGGCAATACCGCAGAACTTTCCTTGAAATACGTGACCGTAAGTCTGATAAAACAAAATTCATAAACTCCTTAGAGGAAGAGCTAATGAAACGAATGGAAGAAACGGATGATACCTTTTTATAGACTATTTTCAATTTTAATAAAATCGTACCCAACGGGGTTCAAGTTGTGATTTTTATTAAATCAAAACATACATTTTTGTACCATAACAATCTAAAACAGCACATTATGGCAATTGAAGTAATTACTCGCGAAGATTTAAACGAATTCCGTACACTTCTTCTTTCTGATTTAAACATCATGTTGAATTCAAAACAACCACAACACAAAAAATGGCTCAAATCAATTGAAGTTAGAAAGCTGTTGAATATCTCTTCAGGAACTTTACAAAACCTTCGGGTAAACGGAACCATTACTTACACTAAAATTGGCGGAATCTTATTTTATTCGAATTCTGATTTAGAAAAGTTACTCGAATCAAATAAAGTTGAAGCTTCGCCTAATTTATTCAATCCAAAATGGCTAGTGAGATGAATTACATAAAACACCTAACCGGATTTTTCGAAAAGGTAGCAATCGACAAAACACTCAATCCAACACACGTCAGTTTATATATTGCATTGTTTCAATTCTGGAATTGCAATCGGTTCAAAAATCCAATCAGCATATCTCGCGATGAAGTAATGCGGATTAGTAAAATCAGTTCTAAAGCTACCTATCATAAATGCCTTAAAAACTTACACACATTGGGCTACATCAACTACGAACCTTCCTATAATCCATTCAAAGGAAGTCACGTTTACCTATTTAATTTTTCGGACGATTTAAAACCAATTCCAAAAAGCGAAAAAATAACAATACCAAAAAATGAACCTGTTTTTGAACTGGTTAATGAACAAGTAGTGAACAAGCTCTGTACCAGTAGTGGTACAGGTACTGAACAAGCTCTGGTATCTTATATAAACAATACAAACATTACAAACAATCAAAACATTTCAAAGATTGTAAACTTGGACGAGCAAGCAAAAAATTTTGAAAATGATGATGGCTTTTTAAAAAATGTTGGTACTGAAATGCCTTTTGCATTCGCCAACACCGATAAAAATCAAACTGAAAGCGGCCGGCAAAAAGAAAAAAGTTCCGCGAAAAAAGAAAAAAAAGAAAAAGGAAATGTGCCAACAATCGAAAATGTCAAAGGCTATTTTCAAGAACGGCTCTTTCCGGAACTCGAAGCCAATAAATTTTTCAATTACTTTTCCAGCAATGGTTGGTTAGTCGGCGGTAAAACCCCGATGATCAATTGGCAAGCAGCAGCACAAAATTGGATCTTAAATGCGCCTAAATTCATTTCAAATGAACAACATGTCAACAGAGCAAAACACCTCAACACAGGAACAGACAAAGACTATTCAGAGCCATTATAACTACACAGAAATAATTGTTTGGCTAGAGAAAAAAGGGGGTGAATTATACGGAAATCATTTCAAGATCCTTGAAAGTGATTATCCCATAATTTATAAACTCATTGCCTATTTTCTAAAAGATGAAACATCGTGTTTTCAATACGGCATCAACCTCAACAAAGGAATTTTGCTTTCTGGGCCTATTGGCTGTGGCAAAACATCGCTAATGAATTTGATGAAATTTCTAACACCAACAGAACATAAATTCTTCGTAAAACCATGTCGAGATATCAGCTTTGAATTTATCCAAGATGGCTACCAAATCATCCACAAATACAGCAAAGGGAAGCTATACGAATCAGAACCCAAAACAATATGCTTTGATGATTTAGGAACAGAAAACAATTTAAAATATTACGGAAATGAATGCAATGTAATGGCGGAAATTCTATTAAGCCGCTACGATATTTTCACAACTAAGAAAATCCAAACCCATATAACCACAAATCTTTCAGCAAGTCAAATTGAAAATATTTATGGCAATCGTGTTCGAAGTCGTTTAAGAGAATTATGCAATTTAATTGCCTATGATAGACATTCGATAGACAAACGAAAATAGAAATTAACTTTTGGCAATAAAATAATTTTACTGCCAAAAGTTAAATTTAATGACACTATCCTTAATTTTTTTGTGCATATTTCTTAAGTAATTTACTTCATTGTTTTTAAGATTTCACAACACTTCCATAATAGACATCAACTATGATTACATTGTTTAATGACTCTTGATTCTCCTTTATTATAAGAGCTAGTAATGTTTGTTATTATATTCTTTTCCATTTTTGATTAAATCTTAAGTCGGATAGTTTATGATATAGTAATGATAAACCACGAATATGAATTCTTTCAAAAATGGAAATAGTTTTAGAAGTTCCATCCTTAAAATAAATTTTTAAAAAAGAAGCTTCACCACAAGCAGTAGTTACATTACATTTTTCATCAAGGGTATCAAAGTTTAAATAATCAATTATTTGGCAAATTTCTTCAAAATCTTTTTTCTTAAACTTCATTTCAAAATTGCCTTTAATCTCATTAAACAATAAAGAATCTTTATCTTTCATTACTTCATTATGTATCAGATTATCCTTGATCTTCATTCGTTCTTTTGAATCCTTGATCCCATTGGTTACCTTAAGAATCTTTTCTAGTATTTTTTTTCTATAAGGGTTAAAATTATATGCTTTTGCTCTAAAATTGGATATAGAATCTGCTCGTAATGTTAAATTAAAAACTGGGCAGCTCCCATAACAACCAGTTCTTCTAAATTCAATTTTAGAAACATCAAGGTCTTGTGGTTTTTCATTATATTCAAGAAAGGTATTGTGTTTATAGATTAAGGTTTCCTTAATAATTTGATTCTCTTGTTCCAAGCAGGAAGAACCTCTTGTATACAATTTAATGGCTGGCGTTTCATTGATATAAACCAGTTTGGGATAAACTGGGAAATCAGTTGGAAAATCAGGCAATGTCAATGCAATAGTAGAATATTTATTATTACCATAGCTCATTAATGCAATTACAGAGTAGTAGAAACCGTCTTCTCCAGTTAAAATAATATCTGTATAACCGTTATTGTCAAAATCCGCTTTTATGAAATTAGATTTAGGAAACATTCTATCTAATTTCTGCTTTAATTTAGAAGCCGAATAAAAATCTTTTTTATAAAGCTGGGGTGATATATAACTAAAATTGCTAAGACTTAAATCCGCTTTTTGTGCAAAATTACCCAGTTCTTTTACATCTGTAATACTGTCAATTTTTGTTTTGTGAATTATTCCAACTCGTTTCTCATTTTTTTCATTACAGGAAAAAATAACTACTAAAATTATAATGAATATTGTTATTCTCATAATACTGACAAAGGTTTATATATATTTGAAATAATTGTAGTATCTCAATCTACGATAGATTGATTAAAAACACACTTTTTCCTTCCGATTTACCCTAATTGCAATTTTCTTTGATTTTTTTATTAGCATCTTCGTTGCCTAATTCCATAGCCTTACTCCAATCTAAACAAGCCCCTTCTTTTTGATTTAGATTTAGATTAGCATTTCCCCTTTTAAGATAAGCTTCCCCGTCTTCAGGACTCAACTCAATAGTTTTAGAAAAATCATTTATTTCTCCCTGTAAGTCATTCATTTTCCCTTTTGCTATTGCCCTATTATAATAAGCACCGCTACTATCTGGGAAAAATTCAATAGATTTAGTAAAATCATCGACAGCTCCTGGGTAGTTCTTTAATTCACTTTTAACAATTGCTCTATAAAAATAAGCTAATCCACTATCAGTAGGATTCACTTCAATAGATTTAGAATAATCGACTATTGCTCCTTGATAGTCTTGTAAAGCATATTTAGTATTTGCTCTATTAAAATAATTTCTGTTATCAGTAGGATTCAATTCAATAGCTACAGAATAATCCGCTATTGAACCTTGGTAGTCTTTTAATTTACTTTTAACAAGTCCTCTATCATTGTATGCTGTACTATTATTTGGATTAAATTGTATTGCATAGGAGTAATCAGCTATCGCTCCATAATAATCTTCTATATTTTTTTTTGCAAGGCCTCTTTCACTATAAGCTTGACTATCTTGAGGGTTTAACTCAATAGCTTTAGTGTAATCGGCTATTGCTCCTTTGAAATCTTGTAAGTCAAATAATTGATATGCACGATTATAATAAGCATCCATTTCCCTATCATTCGGATTCAATTCAATTGCTGCAGTAAAATCTAATATTGCCCCTTTATTGTCCTGTAGGTGTGATTTTGCAAGACCCCTTTTATTATAAGCATAACTGTCTTTTGGATTCAACTCAATAGCTTGATTATATTCAATTATTGCTCCTTCAATATCACGTAATTTATATTTTAAAAGTCCGCTTTGATAATGCTCTTCGGCAGTTTGACCATAAGAAAATGAACTCAAAAATAAAACGATAACAATAAATATTCTTTTCATAATTATATTTTTTAATGGATTTAAAAATTTAATAGTTTGGATAACTTTAAACTAAATAGGATTTTTTATACGATTGCTTTTTAATTTATTCAACATTCTTCATGCTGAGCATATATGATCACTTGATTATATTTAAAATACTTATTTTCAATTTCTTTTATATTAAAAATTGTACCATTCCAAATTTAATTTAACTCTAATACTATAATTGAACACTTGACTATTAGCTGCTCATTTAGATTGGATTGGTTTACTACTCTACCAACTCCATTTCCTTTTAATTTCACTTTAAGTCCTAAGTTTTCTAATAATGCAACAGCATCCATACCCATCATTCCTTTTACATTTGGGACAGTATTTTTGTTGTTTTGAGCCTTAACAAAATAATCATTGTATTGGTTCTCTTGCTTATCAATTTTATGGTGCAAATTCTTAATTTC
>CANCPC010000038.1 GCA_947379965.1 Flavobacteriaceae bacterium
TAGTCTTAAAATACACAAATGAATAAATTTTAAATGCATAATTATGATTTTAATATATTTTAAATTCATATTTAATACTGCTAAAAGTTGTTAAATTATAATATATAAGCTTAAATTTTAAGACTATTCTATTAAGAGATGAAAATATATTTTTATTTCAACCCATAAATAAAATCAATTATTGAAAAATTTAAATCAAAGTATGTTTAAATTTACATACAAATAAAATATAGCTATGTACCATTCAAAAATTTCTGGATTAGGATATTATGTTCCCCAAAATATTGTAACCAATGACGATTTATCAAAAATAATGGATACCAATGACGAATGGATCCAGGAACGAACAGGAATTCAAGAGCGACGTCACATCATTCGGGGTGAAGACACCACCACATCTATGGGTGTAAAAGCAGCAAATATTGCCATAGAACGTTCGGGAGTTGCTAAAGAAGATATTGATTTTATTGTTTTTGCAACATTAAGTCCCGATTATTATTTTCCTGGCCCTGGAGTATTGGTACAACGTGATTTAGGTTTGAAAACAGTTGGTGCTTTAGATGTAAGAAATCAATGTTCGGGTTTTGTTTATGCCCTTTCGGTTGCTGATCAATATATAAAAACGGGAATGTATAAAAACGTTTTGGTAATAGGTTCCGAATTGCAATCGACTGGATTAGACATGACGACGCGCGGTCGTGGGGTTTCGGTGATTTTTGGCGATGGGGCAGGTGCAGCCGTTTTGAGTAGGGAAGATGATTTATCGAAAGGAATTCTTTCAACCCATTTGCATTCTGAAGGACAACATGCCGAAGAATTAATTGTAAAAGCTCCAGGAATGGGAGGACGATGGGTTACCGATATTTTAGCCGAGAATGATCCTAATGACGAAAGTTATTTCCCGTATATGAACGGAACATTTGTATTTAAAAATGCTGTAGTTCGTTTTGCCGAAGTAATTAATGAAGGATTAGAAGCGAATAATTTAGAGGTTTCGGATATCGATATACTAATTCCGCATCAGGCTAACTTGAGAATTTCACAGTTTATCCAAAAGAAATTCAAATTGAATGATGACCAAGTTTTTAATAACATTCAGAAATATGGCAATACTACCGCTGCATCAATTCCAATTGCTTTAACCGAAGCTTGGGAACAGGGTAAAATAAAATCGGGCGATACTGTTGTTTTGGCAGCTTTCGGAAGTGGATTCACTTGGGGAAGCGTTATTATAAAATGGTAAATTAGTTTTTTTGAACCATTATGGAATTAAGTTTTATTAAGGTTATTGCGTTTAATTTTTGTCATTTCGACAATGGAGACCCGAGAGCGATGCTCGAACAGGCGTAGCAAATCACATACCTAGAGTGACTAATGTGATCCTTCGTTCCTCAGAACAACAAAATAGTGAGTTTTTTTATTTTTTGTATACCTTACTTTAACCCTATTATATTTGAACAAAAAAGTCAAAGTTGTATAATAACTTTGATTTTTTTTATGAAAACACATTTGAGTTCGCTGTTTTTACTACCATTTTCTATAGGAAATAACTATATTTGCAGCCTTAAAATAAATCACAAAATGACTTTATCACAAATACTTACCCCTTCTATTACTAAAGCGGTTCAGGCTTTATATGATATTACTATCGAAAAAGTTGAATTTCAATCGACACGAAAGGAATTTGAAGGAGATATTACCATGGTTATTTTTCCACTATTGAAAGTTATTAAAAGTAATCCTATTGAATTAGGGAACAAAATTGGGAATTATTTAGTCGAAAATGTTTCTGAGGTAAGCCGATTTAATGTGGTTTCGGGATTTTTGAATATTGTTATTTCGGATGAATATTATTTAAACTTCTTCAATGAAATTAGAGGAAACGAAAAATTTGGATTCGTTACACCTTCGGCAGATGATAAAGCGGTAATGGTAGAATATTCTTCGCCAAATACTAATAAACCTTTGCATTTAGGTCACGTTCGTAATAATCTTTTAGGATATTCTGTTGCCGAAATTATCAAAGCTTCTGGTAAAAAAGTATATAAAACCCAAATCATAAACGATCGTGGAATCCATATTTGTAAGTCGATGTTGGCTTGGCAAAAATTCGGAAATGGTGAAACTCCAGAATCTACTGAATTGAAAGGTGATAAATTAGTTGGAAACTATTATGTGGCCTTTGATAAAGCTTATAAAGTAGAAATAGGTGAATTAATGGATCAAGGATTAAGTGAAGATGAAGCCAAAAAGCAAGCTCCAATTATTATCGAGGCACAGAATATGCTCTTAAAGTGGGAAGCTGGTGATGACAAAGTGATATCTCTTTGGAAAACAATGAACCAATGGGTTTATGATGGATTTGAAACTACTTATAAAAATCTAGGGGTTGATTTTGATCAATATTATTACGAAAGTAATACCTATTTGTTAGGTAAAGATGTAGTTCAAATAGGTTTAGAAAAAGGTGTTTTCGAAAAAGATCCTGATGGTTCTGTTTGGATTGATTTGACAGATGAAGGATTAGACCGAAAAATTGTATTGCGCTCAGACGGAACAGCCGTTTATATGACACAGGATATAGGAACCGCCATCCAGCGCGTGAAGGATTTTCCAGATGTAGGAGGAATGGTTTACACCGTGGGTAACGAACAAGATTATCATTTCAAAGTTTTGTTTTTAATCTTGAAAAAACTAGGTTTTGATTGGTCTAAAAATTTATTTCATTTGTCCTACGGAATGGTCGATTTACCTTCCGGAAAAATGAAATCACGTGAAGGAACCGTTGTCGATGCCGATGATTTGATGCAAGAAATGACCGATACGGCTCAAAAAATAGCTGAAGATTTAGGAAAATTGGATGGTTTTTCTGTTGAAGAAAAAGCAAGACTTTTTAAAACTATTGGATTGGGTGCTTTGAAATATTATATTTTGAAAGTCGATCCAAAAAAACGAATCCTTTTTGACCCTGAAGAATCAGTTGATTTTGCTGGAAATACAGGGCCTTTTATTCAATATACATTTGCTCGAATTCAATCCATAATTCGCAAAGCTAACTTTGATTTCTCTCAAAATCCAAAAATCAAATCACTTCATGAAAAGGAAAAAGAGTTGCTGAAACAAATTGAATTATTTCCTGAGGTAATACAAAATGCGGCACAAAATCATAGTCCAGCACTAGTTGCTAATTTTACTTATGACTTGGTTCGTGAATACAATTCGTTTTACCAAACGGTTTCTATTTTAGGTGAAGAAGATTTAGATAAAAAAGTATTTCGTGTACAACTTTCAAAAAAGGTTGCGGAAACCATTGCCGCTGCTTTTCAGTTAATGGGAATAGAAGTTCCCGAGAGAATGTAAGTTTCAATTATGGATTAGGTTTAAATTCAAGTATTCACAACTTGAAAAATGACATTAAATTCTAATTCTTGAATTTAGAAAATTATTCTAAAACTTAAATTTGGGGTTCGTTTTATCGAATATGTTTTTATATCTTCAATAGAATTTGTCACCTTATTTATTCTATAATATTCATCAATTTCATTTTTTCGATTCAATAGATTTAATACTGAAAATCCAAGCTTATATTCAATACTATTTGAACTTTCCCATTTATAAGTTGTTGAAAAATTGACTTGAAAAAAGTTGTTTAGGTTATTATTATTTGGCGAATTATAATCAATTTTTGGATTTATAGGGTCACTATTATTAATTACAAAGGTTGAGGGTGTTGTTTCGGGTCTACCGGAATACCATTTTGAACCTAAGGCTATTCTGAAATTTCGAATTTCATAAGTTCCTGACCACGAAACAACATGTTTTAGTTCGAAATTGTTCGAAAATTCAGATTGAATTATATTTGGAAACCTATAATTATTATCATTATAAGCATAACTTAACCAAGTTATAAAATGATTGATTTTTTTTTGAATCAGGAATTCTGCTCCAAAAACTTCATATTCACCATTCATATTGACAAATTCCAATTGGTTCTGAAAGCCTTGGCTGGAGCTATTAATTCCAACTACTTTTTTGTAATAATTATCTAGAGTGAATAACCAATCCTTTTTTGTATAGGATAAACCTACTGAGAGTTGTTTGCTTTTTTGAATAGGAATACTAGCGTTATTAGACAAAATCCAACGTCTTTTTTCTATACCAAAATAATCTTGCTGACGGTCGATAACCTGATAACAATTCTGACTTTTATATTCTCCCAAAACTACTAAACTCAGGTTATCATTAATGTGATAGTTAAACTGTAGCCTTGGTTCAAATAAATATTTTTTAAACTGCTCCATATAATTGAGGCGCGTCCCTACTTTAAAATATATTTTTGATATCGTATCATTGTATTTTCCCTCAACGATGAGTGCGTGAGTTCTTAAAACTTCCTTGATTTTTCTGTAAAATATGGGATTGTTGACTTGATCTAAATTTGTTGTTCCAATTTCATCCAGCTGATAACCGTTATTGATTGATAATTTAGAACTGATAATATGATTATTTTCTATCTTAAAACCATCATCTAAAACAGTATTTTCCTGTATTACAATTTGATTATTCTGTATTTTTGTTTTTTGTGCGTCAAGCTGATAAGCAGAAGTAAAAATATTTATTTTGCTCGTATTATTAGCATTCCATTTTCTTTTCCAGGAAATATTAGCTCCATTATTTTTTTGAATGAGACTATTGTTTTCAGACTGAACAAGATTATTTATCGTTGTTTTTTGATCTACGTTCAGATGATCATTTGTGGTTATTAAATCTAATATAACATGATCTTTTTGTCCTATTTTTTGAGAATATTTCAGCGTAATATCATAAAAATTGAATTTGGCATTATTTAAAAAATCAATATTTTGACTATTTGAAAAATCAGTAATAGTAGTGTTCTGAAAAGCCTTATTGAAATATTCTTTATAAGTGGGCGTTTTTACTAAATCGGTAATCGACCGTCTTGATGCAATTTCTATAAACCCTTTTCTATTGATATTAAACTTTGAATAAGCATCGGCATTAATCATGTTTATACCGGCACTAAAACTATTTTGTTCCATTTTATTTGGGTTCGAAGAAATGTCTACTACGCTAGAAACACTTTCGCCATAAAAGGCGGAACTTCCATTTTTAGAGATTGAAATTGTATGTGCTAAATTGGGATTAAAAGCAGAAATTAATCCAAAAAAATGTCCAGTCTGGTACATTCGTATTCCGTTCCATATAAATAAGTTTTGATCGTGAGTTCCTCCTCTTACATTAATACTCGAAAGGCTTTCATCTGCACTATAAATACCAGGAATTTGAAGCATTGTTTGCAAAACATCAGGTTCAATTAATCCAGGGAGTATCCCAAGTTTCTTAGGTTTTACTATAAAAGTGCCATCTATTGTTTTTGAAATTCCAGAGGTCAAGATATGATTGGCGACCACTTTATTTAATTCTAAAATTTCAATGTCAAGAAAAATTTTGATACAATTTTTATTTTCTAAGTCAGTTGTCTTAATTTTTTTCGAAACATAACCTACATGGCTAATTAGTAATTCATTTGCTTTTTCTTTCTTTAGTTCAAAGTAACCATTTGCGTCTGTTTTGCTATTTGAACCATTTAAATACTGAACATTTACTCCTTCTTGAGGAAAATTTTCATCTTTTGAAAAAACATAACCACAAATAATTTCATTTTCTTTTTTGTTAGAAATCGTTATATATTTATTATCGATATTTTCAAAAAGTAAATTGGTTTTGATTCGCAGATAATTAATTTTTTCGTTTAGCGATAATGATTTTTTTGGAGGTTCAATTTTATAGACATTGATTTCATTATCTATATAATTAAAATTTACTTGATGTTGTTTTTCAATATATTGTAGAACTGTTTTTAATGCAATTGCTTTGTTTTTGTATTGAGCATTAATGCTCAATACAAAAACAAAGCAAAAAAATAGGACATAGTTCCGTTTTATAAAAAACATTTATTTTCCTTCAAAAATTATTTTGTCAGCTTTAATTTTTTTTGGTTCTAAATGATAGGTAGTTGCGATAATTTTGAGGGCAACATCAAGATTATTTAAAGGAATTTTTCCAGTAAATAATTCATTAGGGTTATTGTTTTTAACTGCAATAGATACGTTATATTGCCTTTGAATTTCATCCAAAATTGTACTTAATTTTTCTTTATTAAAAGAAAGGTTGTTTTCAAGCCACTCTGGTTTTTCAATATTGACTGGCGTATTTATTTGATTCCCATTTTCAAAAGTAACACTTTGACCGTGAGTCAAGATAATTTCCTTTTCTTTGTAATTCACTTTTACTCTACCTTCAAAGCAAGTGATGTCAAAACGATTTTTTCTAGCTTTTACGTTAAATTGAGTTCCAAGAACTACTACATTTCCTAGGGTTGTTTTTACCTCAAATCGTTGTCCTTTCGCCACTTTAAAATAAGCTTCTCCTTTTAAATTCAGATTTCTATTATACTTCCAATTCCATTTTTTATATTCAATTTCGGAACCGGCATTAAGAACTACTTGAGAATTATCGGGTAACGAAAAAGTTGTTCTTTTTCCAAAAGAAGCCAATTGGGTTTGTGTTTTAAAATTTTGTATCGAATAAGTTAAACCCAAAGCTATTACTAACACTGCCGCAACTTTAAACATCCAATTTTTATATATTGAAATAACTTTAGGGGCCGTTTTTTTATGACTTAGAACTCTCTCTAAAATTGTATCTTGATCAAAATCGGATACTTTTAAATGTGCAGAATATTTTTTAATTTTTTCATATTCTTCAAAATCTGGACTTGCTTTTAACTCAACTAATTCTTCTTTTGTTATCTCGTTGTTAAGCCATTTTGCTAAAATGTAATTTTTTTCCATTGTATTTCACTTATAGGTATAGAACAAGTAAAGTGAAATTTACCCTACTTAATGTTTTTAATTTTTTTTCGTAACTCTAACAAAGCTAAATGTATACGTTTTTCTACCGCTTTTACACTAATATTTAATTCCTCAGCGATTTCGCTATATTTTTTTCCATCTATTCGATGCATCAAAAATGCGACTCGTTGTGTTTCGTTTAAATCTTCAATCGCTTTTAGAAGTTTATTTTTGAATTGTTTTTCTTCAAGAATGAATTCGGGATTTTCAATAGTTTTATCTACTCCATTGAAATTTTTTTCATATTCAAGCACTACTTTTTTATGTTTCAACTCATTTAGCGAACTATTATTTGCGATAGTATATAAGTATGATTTTGCTTTTTCGATAGGTACTGAAGCACAATTTTGCCAAAGTTTTATAAAAGCTTCCTGAGTTAGGTCTTCTGCCTGATCTTGATTTCCATATTTATAAAAAAGAAAGTTACGAAGCGGTTTGATATGATTTTTAAAAAAAGCGGAAAAAACAATTTCGTTGCAGGTCTCTGATAATAACTCTTTTGACATTAATATACTATTTTGTAGGCATACAAATATATAATTTTTTTAATTTAGGTAGGGTATAATTGATATAAATTGTTGTAATATAAGAGGATGTTATTTTATTAAAAACAAATTTTAATATTTTAAATTTGCCGACTCTTTCTAAGCAATATAGGTTAGCTATCGCTTGAAGATTTTGTTTTTTATTTTCTTATATTTGTGATAATTCGATTTGAGTTAGATTATGATTAATTTTAAATTCTTTTTTATTTACTTATTTACATTTGGTTTTTTTTCCGCTTGTCAAACAAGTTCGGTACAAGAAGATTATAATACTAATCTAACTATTTCTAAATCTACTCCTTTGGCTTCTGAAATTCAAAGAGTGGCTATGCTAAATACTTCTCAAGATAATGTCATAGACAAATCAAGTTGTTTTATGATTCGATTTCCTTATGTAGTTACTGTAAATAGTATTCAAATAAATATCAATTCTCCCTCTGATTTTTTATTTGTACATAATGCAATTAATGCTTACCCTCATGACGATGATAATGTAAATGTTCATTTTCCAATTACTGTCGTTTTTAATGATTACACTCAAAAAATAATTGCGAATCAAAACGATTTTGAAAGTTTAATTTCTAGTTGTCAGTTTAATACGAATACATTTGGCAAGATAAATTGTTTAACAATAAATTATCCAATAGGAATTAATGTGTATGATAGTAATTATCAAATTGCGCGTTCCATTTCGATTGTAGACAATGTGTCGATGTTTAATTTTATTACAAATTCTTCCAATAGTATTTTTTTTGCAATTAGCTATCCTATTTCTATTAAAGATCAAAACGGTCAAAATAGTATTATTTCAACAAATAGTCAATTTGAAGACGTGATAAGAAATGCTGTTGATACTTGTGATTTAAATTCGAATCCAACTTTTGATTTTGTTAAAATTTTAACTTCAAATACATGGAAAGTTTCTTACTATTTTAATTCAATTGATAAAACTTTTGATTATATAGGATATAGTATAGTTTTTAATTCTGATTATACAGTTGTTGCAACAAAGCTTGGGATAGTATATAAAGGGGATTGGACTACAAGCATAGATAATGGTCAAAGACGATTTGAAATTAAATTTAACGGAGATCCTTTAAGTAAATTAAGTGAAAATTGGAAAGTTTTTGAATTTAATTTAAATCAACTTCATTTTATATCTAAAGAAAGCAATAATGAAAATTATTATCTTTATTTAGAAAAAAAATAATAAATAGATCTTTTGATGTTTTACTTTTTTAACAAAAATAAAAGCGGAATTCTCAATCTTTCTTTCCATGATTTTTCAGAATGATCTTTTCCAGGAAAGGATTTAGTAATCCAACTCTTTTCGGTATATCCTTTTTCGATCATTTCTAAATCTGCTTTTTCCTGAAAGGGTTCGTACATTGCATCTAAAGTTTGGTCACCATAATCAAAATATATTTTATGAGTTTTTGGGTTTGGAAGATTCTTTTTCATGTATTTAAAAAAAGAATTTGGAACTGGGTTGTTTTCTATTGAAAAAATTCCAGGCCAATGGGTTGACATTCCTATTGCGCCACCAAAAACATCAGGATATTCACAAATGGCATACATCGAGATTAATCCTCCCATACTCGAACCCGCAATAAAAGTATTTTTTCTATCCGTTTTAGTCGAAAGAGTTTTATCTATAAATGGTTTTAATTCGGTCACCAAAAACTTTAAATACAAATCTGAAATAGGAGTAAAGGTATAGGAAACCCTTCCTTTTTCTTGTAGTTTTGAAGTAACAAATTCTTTTTCGGAAGTAGTTAAACTTTCAAACGGTTTTTGAGGAAAATATTCAATATGACGTTTTTTATCGTTGTTCCAAATACCAACAATTATAAATTTCTGTGTTCGATGTTCTTTGATTAATTTACCCGCAATCGAATCCACTTGCCAAGCTTGTTTGTTCCAGGTTTTTTTTGCATCAAATAGCATTTGCCCATCCTGCATATACAAAACAGCATATTTTTCTTTGTTAGAATACCCTTCTGGCAACCAAACATCTATCTTTCGAGCATCGACATATTGAGATTTAAAATTTTCAAATCGCTGAACTTTGCCTGAAGTTACTTCAACTTCTTGTGCATTTATAGACCAATTTATTAGGATTATTATTAAAGTAAAAAATAATTTTTTCATAATTATTTATTTAAAAAATTCTAGCGTTTTAAACTGAAATGACCACGAGATTCTCTGCCATCCTCTAATCGAATAGTAAACCAATAATCATCTGCTGGCAAAACGTTTCCATTAAATGAACCGTCCCAGCCTTGACTTAATGGAGAAATTTGTGTTATAAATTTTCCATATCTGTTGTAAATGTAGATTATTGCATTTTTATAATAAATAGAATTGATTCCTCTGAGGTTCCAATAATCATTTTGTCCATCATTATTTGGTGTAAAAAAAAGTGGAGCATCAAGCACTGCAAAAGTTTTTTCTATTTGCCCACATCCATCTAAATTTTCTATTATTATTTCATGAAAACCTCCAGGAACATTTTCGAAAATAGGAGAATTTTGAAATTGGGTAGAAATACCATTTTGGAATTTAATCTTATATTGGTAATTATTGGGATTTAAAACATCAATACTTACTATGTTTTCAGGCTTTAAATCTTGAACGTTAATTGTATTTATTTTTGCTAAATAAGATAAATTAACATTAATTTTATGCGTTGACGTACATCCAGATTTATTTTTAACAATAACAGAATAATTTCCTTCTTTATGAATAGTTATTGTTGAAGTTTTTTCGTTTGTAGACCATAAGTAACTATATTCGTTAGGGTTTGTACCATCTATAATTCCTGCATCTAATAGTATATTTGGATTTAGGCTTCCTTCACATAGTGTCTTACTATCGGATGGGTTGATTTTTGGAGTTGAAACTACAACTAAATCAAATTTTCCAGTTCCATAACAACCTTCATTGTTTTCTGCACGAATATAAAGCGTTTTCGAATTCGATTTATATTGACCATTCACTTCGTTTTTGCCTAATAATGCATCATTTTGTGTTGAATATAAATACAATTTCACATCCGGCGGTAGACTTAATTCTGTTTTAATAAATTCTTTCTTTTGGTCTAAATCGAATAGGCTTGAACCGTTTTCTATGTCACACGAATAATAATTTTCAGGTGAAATCAATATGTTTTTATTGGCATGAAGAATTACTGTTCCTATGCTAAAGCAATCTGAATTTGGTTGCGTTATTTTTGCATACAAGATCTCGTCTTGAATGCTGTTTGTGTAGTTGTAAGCTAATGAAAAAGAATTAGTTTTGTCACTTTCTGCATCTAAAGCGCTGTGATAATAAAATACATCGAAATCTTTTTGACCTAAACAAAGTGGTTCATTTGCAAGAGATAAATTGAATGTTGATAGTCCATCAGTAGGCATAGAATCTTCAGTATCACATTGAATTAACTTGTAGGATGTTGACAATATTTTTGGAGCATCATATATTGTAATCACTTTCTCTATTGGATCTCTGACTTCTTCATTTACAGTTTTTATTAATGTTACTTTATACCTTCCTGCATTTATATAAGTATGGTATGCATCTCTATCAGTTGATGTAGTTCCGTCTCCAAAATCCCAAACTACAGAATCTATTTTTTCAATAGTATTGACAAAGAAATGAGTAGATTGACCAAAACAATTAAATTCATAGCTAAAGTTATAAAGGAATAATGAGGATATAAATGGAGGTAAACCAAGTTTTGATATTCCAGTCTTTAAATCAATTGTATTTAGTGAAAAGTTACATGCTGACCCAGATAATTCAGGATTATTTATCACCGATAATTTTGAACTCCCATCTAATCCAATGATTGATGAAAAATATCCCGAGCGATATATTTTTTCATCAAGCCCTAATTGTAATGCACCAGCATTATTTGAGGAGGAATTGATTATTGTTTTTGAAGATAATAGGTTGGGGCTTTTTAGATCAAATTGCAATAAGGAACTACCAATTGATACACCTTCATTATCATATTTATTTACTGTTACATAAAGTTTTTTTGTTCTTGAAGAAAATTCTAATCCATAGGGATTGCTTCCACTCAATAGAGTTATTTCATTACTTGGTTTACCAGTGTCGGAATCAAAATCATATAGTAATACATTTCCGGTATCATTTATTATATTTCCTTTTGGTCCTAATTCATTTGTGGCTCTAGAAGACGAATTTGCTATCGCTAATTTTTTTCCATTTGGAGAAGTTTTCAAATATCCAATGGCATTGTAGAGATAGCCACCAATAGGAATATTAAGTGAAGTTTTTGTTATAATTGGTTTTTTTTCAATACCATTTATACCAATTTTAAAAGCATAGAAGTTGTTTATAAAATGAGTAATTACCCAAAATGAAACACCGTCACCGTGTTGTACAGCCGTAATTTTTTCAGAACATTTAAATTTTACTTCCTCGCTATTATTTGGATCATATGTGATTAAATGAATATTTTTTTCGGACTTTACGACATCACCTAAACCATTATTTAATCTTAAATCTATTTGAGAATAGTTCAATCCATTATTGGGTGGGTCTTCATTATTTAAAGGGTCATCATCAACGTTTGCAGGAAGTGGTTGGTCAACTGTAAAAATATAATATATAGAAGGATTGTTTGGTTTGGGTACAATTATTGCAGATTGAGTACTTGATTTATGTCCTAAAAGTCCAGAACCATTAGGCATAATTTGATGTGTTTTATCAAAAACAACAGAACCATCCGTATAGAAAAGTAAGTTTCCATTTTTGTCAGAAATACTGGTGCAACCTTCTGCTGTATTAAGTTGGCCGTTAGTTACAGCAACTGGACTTCCTGAATTAAAATCTAAGCCTGCATGATCTCCAAAATACCACATTGCAGCTTCTCTCTGTGCAAAAGAAGGGATTGATAGTAGAATCAAACCTATAAAAAAGGATCTAATAGTTTTCATTATACATCAAATGTACGAATGTTTGAATTGTTTTGGTAAAATAAATGAATTAAAGATAACTATCGTTTCAAACTAAAATGCCCTTTTACTTCTCTTCCGTCTTCTAGTTTTAAAGTATACCAATAATCATCTGCAGGCAGAGGTGCTCCATCATAAGTGCCATCCCAACCCTGATTAAGAGATGGAACCCATTGTTTTAGCAATTTTCCGTATCGGTCGAAAATATAGATTATAGATTTTGAATGGTAAGATTCATTCACTCCCTTAATACTCCAAAAATCATTAAAACCGTCATTGTTTGGAGTAAAGAATTTTGGAGCACCTAAAATAGCAATTTTTTGGCTCACAACCCCACATCCATTTTTGTCATTAATGTAAACATCATGAATTCCTGAAGGAACATTATTAAAGAAATTCGAGTCTTGCCAAAATCCATTAGGTTCGTCTAAACTATATTCATATTTTCCTTTTCCACTTACGTTTACTGAAACTGTATTGATATCTGTCAAATCTACAATTGTTATGTTGTCAATATGTGCCAAATCTGAAGCCGTCACTTTTAAGGTTCGAATTCTACTACAGCCCCAACTATTAATAACTTCAACCGTGTAAGTTCCTTCAGTGTTTACAGGTAAAGTTGCGTCTGTTTTTTCCTCTATTACTTTTGAATCTCTAGACCAAATATATTTGTAATCACTTGGAGGAGTTCCATCTTTAATTCCAGCATCAAGTGTTACAAAAAAGCTAGGAAGATTAGAACAAACCAGCTCATTTTCTCCACCACTACTATTCAAATTGATATTTGGGTAAGGATTTACGGTTAATGTTATATAAGCTCCAATTCCATAACAGGCATTGTCTAATTTACTATCAATACGAACCCAAATATCTTGTGTGTTAATTTTAGTATTTCTAAAATTTGAAGGGTTTGTTATTTCATTTATCTCGGACAAGGCTTCAGCTTCTGAAGTATAATATTTTATGCTATAATCCGAACTAGGTAATGGAAGTAATTTTTCAACGTCAGCGGTTACGCTTTGAAAATTAAATACTGAAAAACCATCAGTATCACTCGGACTAGCATCATCACAAGATTTAAAATTTTCATGAAAAGTGGCAGAATTTATTTGTGTCACCGAAACTTTTAAATCTATTTGTGCTACCCTAAAACAGCCATTAGTATTAGAAGAAACCCTAGCCCAAACAATATCATTAAAGGGTTTACTATTTTTATAAACCATCGGATCTACAATCAAATCAGCAGGATCACCAATATTGGCTCCCATAGAAGTTTTGTAATATGAAAAAGTTTCTACAGCATAATTACTAGAAATAGCATCGTTTCTTACGGTTAAATTAAAAGTTGAATATCCATCCAAGTTATCACTACATTGAACAATTGTTGTGGGGTTTACTTTTGGTAAAGGTAAAATGGTTAATGTAGTATCTGCTGAAAGCCATTCGCAAGAGTTTCCTGCTTTCGTTAATTGTACCCTATATTTGTTGCCATTCATTGCATTAGAAACACTTGTAATCCATAAAGTATTTGTTGTTTCTCCAGAATAGGTTCCATCACTTGAAATGTTATTCCAAGTTGTTCCGTTGGTCGAAACCTGCCATTGATAGATATTTCCGCCATTATCTATTATGGAAATTTTAGCGTTTTGCAATTCACAAGTTGCAGAAATATTTGGTTGTGTTTTAATTACAATTGGTGCAGGAATGATATAATTGTGATTTGGAACAGTGTAACCGTCTATTGTTTTAATAACAATACCGTTATTGTCAACTTCCGGAGGTCCTATCGCTCCAAGAAGTCCATCTTTATTAGAATCCAAAAAACCGGCTTCGGTAACATCATTACAGGAATCATCATCGCTATCTAGGTCAATATAATTTTTAATGCCATCGGAATCGGTATCTAGGATTTGGTTTTTTAGAATTCCAGAATCAGCTGAAGTTTCAACCGAATTGGATAACCCATTTGTACCAAAAGAAGTTGGATTTCCGTCAATAATTCCATCTAAATTTCCATCTGTTGCATTACTTCCTGACTCAACCAAGTCATAAATTCCGTCGTTATCGCTATCTAAATCTAAATAATCTTTAATACCATCTTGATCTGAATCTACAGGGGTTATTCCAGTACCGTATACGTCGTATAAGCCATCATTATTTAGGTCTGTTTTTGATAAGGGTAAGAAGTTTTTGCCTTGTGCTTCTATGTTATCAGGAATGCCATCATTGTCACTGTCTACATCTAATTGATCTGGTATTCCATCTCCATCTGAATCCTTGGGAACACAGGTTGCAATAATTTTAAAAGTTGATTTGTTTTTTGAAGAATCAGATAGGTTTTTGTGGGTAAAACTTAGTGATTTAGTCAAGTTTGTCAAAAACTTAAAAGTTCCAGTTCCAGCTATTAAAGGGATAGTACTATTTAATCTAAATCGTATTTCAAAAGAAGAAAATTGAGTTATACCACTTTCGTAGACCCCGTCATAATTAGTGTCAATCAGGATCTGATTGTTTGGATTAAGTACGGTTATCGTTTTATCAACATCCGATTTTAAAATATATTCAGCGTCTGAATTTATAAAATTGCTAGCATCTGCAATCGACGGATATTCTAGATCGAGACTTATGAGTTTGTCAAAATTCATGGTATATGTTACTGAATTTCCTTTTCCAGCAGGAACCTCAGTAATAAAACTTCCGTCTTTGTTTCCTGTAAATGGCGAAGTACTTGCCGTTCCGAAGGTTTTTATTATTCCAGAAAAAAAAGTTTTATAATCCCCTATACTTACATTTCCTAAATCCGAATTAGAAATATTGATGTCCAGATTTCCATAGGATTCGGTACAATTAGTAATGCCGTCATTATCATTATCAATATCAATGTTATCAATACTACCATCATTATCTATATCTGTTGGACAGTTACTTACAGGAATTTTATCTGATAAAGTAATCAAATTACAACTAGGAATACTTCTCTTGACTTGATAATATCCTGGTAGTTTGGGAATATAGTTGTTGCCAATTTCTCCTGACAAATCATTGTCATTATAAATCCATTGAAAGGAATAATCGGGATCTGGATTCGTTTTTAATGTAACATTAGAAACGCAACTACCTTCAACAATAGAAGCAATTTGGGCTGTAATTTCAGGTTTCAAATCAAAACCGGAATAGTATCCACCATAAGTAGCGTTTTTATTTGTACCATAATAAGAAACATAAACTTGTTTGGTAGATTTTATACTAATATCGCCAGATTGATTACTCACTGAGTAATAAACAAATTTTGAAGTTCCATCAATAGTATTTGGTGAATTTATGATGGGACTATCATTAAGTAAAACACTCGCTCCAGTTTCTGTAACTATATTTACTACTCCAGAATAACTTGTTGAACCAATTTTGTCTATTTGAGGGATGTTGTCAACAATTTTTGGTGTCGAACAATTTATTGGTGGAACAAAGCATAAATTCTGATTGGCATTTTTGTTTGTCCCTCCGATACTTTGATAAGCAAATACATTTTTTGAAGTGGTTATATATAAGCTGCCCTTCGAATAAGCTGTCCCATCAAAAACATAATATTCGCCTGATTTTAGATTAGTAGCTACAGGTGTACTTTTGCCATTGGCATAAATATCAGTATTATCCTCGTCGGCAATAATAAGTACCCGTTCTAAAACATCAGAACCAAGTCCTTTGATAAAAATATATTCTTTTCCTATTTTATCAGCGCCTACTATTTGATCAAATCCAAGATCTCTACCCGGATTAGATAGGGTAGTAGAATCATTAGTTCCACCAAAAGAGCCGCTATTTACTACTACATTATTATTCGATTCAATTAATGCACCTATAAGATTGCTTCCTAAATTATCATTTATAGCTAAGAGGTAACTTTCGTTTTTATTTAAATTAATGGGAGGAAATGGAGCATTGTAAATAGTTCCATTGGCTAATAAAGTGCCATTCGGAATATTAGAAATTGTAACGATAGTATTATTTTCAGTTGCTAAAACCGAAAAAAAGTTTAACAATCCACTAATAGTTGAGTTGTTTAGCATAGCTCCAGCCCTGAATCTTTTTCCTAAAGCACTATTCCCTTTAGAAACAATTCCACCAGCTTGAGCTCCACTTCCCGCATTAGTTCTTATACTAGCATAAATTAGTCCTTCACTTTCAATGAGATAACCTTTGTTTTGAACAAATCCAGTGTTTGCACTTGTAACAAATAATTGGGTGTTTGAATCATTGCCAATAGGAAAAATAGAAGGGGATAAATGGTTTACCTTAAGTAGTGTTGTTACACCTCCAATAGCGGTGATTTTAACGTTTATATCTGTCAAACTTGGAGTCGAAATATAAATATAATGATCTTGTGGAGCTACTCCTTTATCATCATTAAAAGTTAAAGGTGGGATATAATGTGTTTTGCTTAATTGCGCTATGCAACTTAATGAAATAAGAAAAAAGTAGAGTAGAAATATTTTTTTCATTTTGTAATAATAGCTTGTTGTTCAATCTTTTTGATAACTTTATCAATGGAAGGTTTAAATTATTTTTTTAAAAATATATAATACTAAAAATAGTAAATTATTTTAAAAATGACCTAGTTATCTCTTTAACGAAAAATGCCCTTTTATTATTCTGTCATTAGTTAGGTTTATTTTAAACCAATAATCATCTGCCGGGAGCTCATTTCCTATATATTTCCCATCCCATGTGCTATAGGCATCGAGTTGTTTTAATAGTTTTCCGTATCGATTAAAAATGCTTATGTTAGCTTTTGGATAGTAATTAGCCAAATTTTTTACTTCCCAAACATCATTATAACCATCTCCATTTGGCGTAAAAAAGTGAGGATAATCAAGTAAGGCTAATGGATAAGTCCAATATTCGCAAATGCTGGTATCTCTAATATAAGCCGTATATTCACCGATTATCAAATTGGTAAATAAAGGAGATTTTTGATAATTTATTCCATCTAAAGAAAATTCAAAAGGCCCTCCCGTCGCTGGCGGAATTAATGTGATAAAGTTTTCTTGGCCCGAAAAATCATGAATTACAGGAGGAGTCATTGGTGTTGAAGATAAGGTACTTCCGGTGGTTTGTAAAGTAATAGCAGCAGCTTCGGCAGAGCATCCATACTTATTTGTTAATTTTGCAAAAATAATTTGTCCTGTAGTCCCGTTATATGCATTTGGATTTTTGATTTCACTTAATAAACCAGCTGATGTTTGGTTTTCAAAATACTCAATTGTTTTTATATCGGTATTGTTTTTTATCAAATCTGTTTGTGCTTTTGTTAAATCAAAAATTGTGTTACTAGCTCCTATTTCCGCACATATTTCTAAGGGAGCAATATTTAGATTAATTTTATCTGCATATTCAATTTTTATTTGATCGGTCACTGTACAACCTGATACGGTAGCTTCTACTCTGTATGTGCCTACATCATCTACGGTATAAGTTGGATCAGTAGATAATGAAGTTGACGAAACGTCTTTATACCAATTATACGTTGCACCATTTATACTAGCATCAAGAGTAAGGCTTTCGCCAAAACAAATAGGATTATTTGTAGCTTTTAATCGGTCTGAACCTAAATCTAGATTTGGTGCAAAACTTCCCCCTTCAAGAAAAACGGCCGAGTTGAAATAATAGTTACCATTATCAGCAACAACAAGTTTTATGTGATATGTTTTTCCGGGGGTAACGGTAGATTGAGCATTCATTACTACGGTTTGTCCAGCATAATTTATTGGACTGTTATTACCGGTAGAAATGTTAGATGAATCATAATAATTTTCATTACTTGCGGGGCATTTGTAAATATAGCCTTGCAATAAGTCAGGAGTGTCAATAACTGGGTGAATAGTTTTTGACGAAACAGGAGTAGTTGTTCCAGGAATTACAGCCAAGTTAACATAAGGACTGGTACTTCCTTTTTCTTTTATTAAAAAAGCAAATCCATCTGAATAATTGCAGGGATAGTATAGCTGATATTCGTTTGAAGCAAAAATATAATTAAAATTAATCGAATTTGTTTTGGGAATAAAATCAAATTCTAAGGAAGTAGCATTTACAGTCTTAATACCTAAAGCATTTTCTAAATCTATATCTCCGCTCCATTCCGGTGGACTTCCTCCATTTTTTACAAATGGACCTACTGAATTTTTTGCCCTCCAAGAACTCAATACAATTCCGTTTCCAAAAGGGAAAGAGCTAGTGCTTTTATCAAAAGAACCATAACTTCTATTTCCAATTGATGTATTTCCGTTTATTATTTCTCCAGAAACATTGACACAAGGACTTTTGCTCGTCAATATATTTACAAGTTCAGTTGCATCTAAGTTATCATTTACAGTAATTTGTGCCAATACAATTTTTGTAAAGCAAAATAGAAATAAGGAAAATATAATCTTTTTTTTCTGGAATAGCATAGTCTTGCAAATGTATTACAAATCTCTATTTTTTAATAAATTATACGAAAGTAACATGAAGATAATTGTCCAAACTAAAACAATTAAAACAGACGAAAAATGTACGCCATAATCTTTCATGTTTTCTAAACCTATTTTTGTGCCAATATTCTTTATAACGGATAATCTGCTAAATGGTTCTGCTATCAAATTAGAAATAGATTCTAAAGGAAGAAATTGCTCAATTATTGCAGCTGTTTTGCCTTCTGGGAAAAGCTTAAAACTCAAAAACACTTTCGTTATGTTTTCTATAATTGACCAAACGAATAAAAAACCTATTGCAAAAGCAGATCGTTTAACCAAGATTCCCAAAAATAAACAGAAGGAGAAAAATCCAATTAATTTTACAAAAAAGGCCAATAGATAGTCTAAATCAGTGAAAACAATCCCAATTTCGGTGTAGGATGAAAAACTATAGCCTAATAACAGTGTCATTATAAAAACA
Organism: Flavobacteriaceae bacterium; assembly: GCA_947379965.1. GTDB lineage: Bacteria > Bacteroidota > Bacteroidia > Flavobacteriales > Flavobacteriaceae > Flavobacterium. The sequence goes on from CANCPC010000038.1 coordinate 19,396, forward strand.
AAAAGGGTAGAACAGAAAGCGAATAAAACCACGGTTAAAAACTTAGATAATATTAACTCTTTTTTGCTCATTCCATCTATGAGGTTTTGCTTTAAAGTACCATAACTGTATTCGTTTGCCATCATTGAAACGATTACTATGGCTAAAAAGAATTTAAGCCAAGCAGCAACATAGGTGTTGAAATGCCAAATATAGGGGAAATTAAAAATGCCCATTTCCGCAAAATGAATTTTAAATATACCAAGATCAAACTTCACAGAAGCGATCAAAGCGATAAACGAAAGTAACATGAAATAGGTCAAAGTTAATACTCGACTGGCCTTGTTCAGCCAGATTTTTTGCAATTCTATAGAGAGTAATCGTTTCATTTTTAGTTTTTTTTAAAAGGGTTTTAAAAGTTATTAAAAGATTTTTTAAAAGATTTTTGATTTTAGATTAACGATTTTTGATTTTAGATTTTGTGATAATAAATAAACGTTTCCGGATTTCACGAGTTTTCTACATCTGAAATGCTTCGCCAGTTCGAGCAAAGCTCTCGGGTCAAAAATCGTTAATCAAAAATCTTCAATCATTTTATTTATTTACATTTTTGTTGAAGCTGTCAATTCTAAAAATTGTTCTTCCAGGCTATTTTTACGTTTTACTAAATGACTTAAACTAATGTTGTTTTCAAACAGGAATCGGTTTAAATCTTTAGCTTCCATAGCGCTTTTTAAATAAACAATTACATTTGCATCAATAATTTTCATGCTTTTTATAGCGGGATGTGTTTCTAAAATATTCATTAAGTTTTCGTTATCATCGGCTTTCAATTCGAAAAAACCTTCGTTTGCCGACATTCCATCCACCAAACCCGAATATAAAATTTCACCTTTTCTAAGAACAACTACATGGCTACATACTTTTTCGACTTCGTCCAGCAAATGCGAAGCCAATAAAATCGTGGTTCCTTTGGCGGCAATTTGTTTGATAATATCCCTGATTTGGTGAATTCCTTGTGGATCTAATCCGTTTGTTGGTTCATCTAGAATTAATATTTCGGGATCATTCAATAGGGCAGAAGCAATGGCTAAACGCTGTTTCATTCCTAACGAAAAAGTACTGAATTTGCTCTTTTTTCGTTCGTTAAGCCCAACTAATACTAGTTTTTCATCAATTTTCGAATAGTTGATATTCTTGATTTTGCAAACTAATTTCAGGTTTTCTTCCGCCGTCATATAGGGGTAGAAATTGGGTCTTTCAATAATGGCGCCCACTTTTTTTAATGCTTCATGGGTTTCCATTTTTCCACTAAACCAACTGTATTCTCCTGAAGTTCGATTAACAACGTTCAGTACAATTCCTAATGTTGTCGATTTTCCGCTTCCATTTGGTCCAAGTATTCCATAGACATTTCCTTTCTCAATTTCGAAAGAAATATTCTTTAAGGCTCGGATACTGCCGTAGCGCTTACTAAGATTCTTAATGCTGAGTATTGTTTCCAATTCTATTTTTGTTTTTAATTTAGTATAAGACGATCAAGTGTTGTTTTTGTTACCTTCGAAATATAATTTAGTGTAAATTTGTACTAAAAGTAATCAAAATGAGCGAAAAACCATTAATGGTTTTTAAAAAACCAACGTATCCATTAAATCGAGCTTTGATGGAGTATTTAGAGCGTTACGATCGTATGTCAAAAGTTTCTATCGTTTATGATGATTTATTGCGTTTTTCGGGTGCTATAAATGTTTTCGACAAGGAGGGCAAAGATACTTTATGGGTCCGGGTTTATTATAGCGAATATGAAAGAGAAGAATTAGATTTGGCACTCAAAAG